>DATKQQ010000313.1:0-10075 GCA_035532615.1 Hanamia sp. | reverse complement strand
CAAAATTATTTCATCAGGCAATCGAGAGTTTCTTTGATGGAATTAATGAAAATTTCAAATCTCATCTATCAAAATTACTTACATTAAAATTCCAATTCTTTGATGATAAAGATTCACTAATTTACACCTTGTGAAGTATAATAATTATAATTGGTATTACCTGGGTGTCGGACTCTTCAAAAAGTGCTAATTCATTCTTATACCTGCTATTGAGATAATTCACCGCTTAATCTTTTTGAATCCGGATAGCATCCGGCCAAAGGCCAATATTTAAAAGTGTTTTATGACAAACCCTATCATACTCATTTCGATAGCTTTCTACTAACCAGTAGTAAGAAGCAATATCCTTGATAGAGGAATTGTGTCAAAATGAAGCCTTTAACCCATATTTTGCAGTAAATAGTTGATTTTGACTTTTTAAGTCTAATTATCAGTTAGTTATGGCATTAAAATTCAACTGCCTTGCAACAGAATTTAAGTGCCAAAAGACGTTGAATATCAATAAATTATGAGGATAAATGGATTCTACTGCAAAATTTGGGTTTAACTACATTGGCCGCAAAGCTATAAACTCATGCCAGGTCACGAGCACCTCCCCGTGTACTATAAGCCCTCCTGAAAAACGAAACCATTTACCAGTAAGGGTTGTAGAATTTAAATGCTGAAAAAATACCCAAAAGAAAATGAAAATTGGTGTTTTTGCTGCAATGTGAGTTAAAATAAAAGTTCTCTTCTAAAATCATTCAATAACCAGCCAGGTATTTCCCTGTGCCGGTATCTCTAAGGTTATATCCACTGAATAATCTCTGTTTAATTTGTATTTTTTTATTTTACCTCCTTTAATGCTGACCTCTGCAATGGTTGACAACCCTGTAAAATACAACGGTAATTTTATAGTACGCTTAATCGATTTCTCTAATGGATTATAAAGCATAGCCAACCCCTTTACTTTTAATTCCGGATTCACATGCAATATGCCATCCCAGTCCCTTCCATCGGCGCGACGCAGATGAATGATATCTGAATTTAAAATCTTTCGATATTTCTTATACCATTGCACCACTTCTTTAACCATAGCTTCTGTTTCCGGTGTATCATATAATCGTGGGCCGCGATAACAAGCCTGCACTCCGCTACCAAAGTTTTGTACCAAATGTGTTTTATAATCCGTTAAATGCTCATGCAGTGGTTCGATAGTAGCAGCCTCACCACCACCGTGATATTGAGTCAAAGGCACAAACATCCAGCCCATGGAAGGAGTTTTCTTCCAGGTACCATCATAAATATTTTGTCGTTCAATAATGATCTGTTGCGCACGTGGTAAAGACCAGTCCGTTTCCCTGTAACCCATTCCTGTTTTACTGGAACCATTCAGAAAATACCAGTCGGGCGCATTCAGGTAAACATCTCTTTCTCTCAGCCATCTGTAAAAAGATACTTCGTCCCACCATTGTTTCCATTGCGAATCCAATAATCCTTCATGCCCGGAATGTGTAGTAGAAGCGCAAATATCACCCGGATAAGGCCCGTCATTTTCCAATACATGAAAGCCGGTCTTTGTAATAAATGTCTTTAATTCCTTGATATACCCCAACCCCCATTCACTTCCCAGGCAGGCAGCATAACCAAAAATCTGTCCGCCGGGTTTACCGGTTTTCGGATTGATCACATCGTTGGCAGGGCCAACATTTCGGCTGGAAAATAAGGAGTATCCACCCAATTCAACTCCTTTACTTTTGGCATAATCCACCAATGCTTTATATTTTGCAATATTTGCAGCACTCGTATCTTCCATATTCAAGCCGCTACCAAAACTTAAAATGACCATTTCGAAACCCACATTAGCGCATTGGTCAATTGCAGCCTTTACTTTTTCTGGATCAGTAGTAGTCAGGTGCAGAAACATAGGATTCTCTGAAGTCCATGGCGCTAAAATTCGATACATCTTTCGTTCTTCCAGTCCACAACGTTCTTTATCATAGCTATCAAACATCAATTCATAGGTATGAAATGTCTCAAACTTTTTACCGGGGATTAATTTATACCAGGGACCGATCGGGGGCTTGCTTTCCAGCAGGCAAGGCGTTTGATAATTATAATTTACTTGTGTTGTATATGAAGAGTCTGGAAGCCAATAGGTGGTATGATCAGCAGCATTGGCGTCCATTCCTCCAAAGGAGTAGTCGCTTTCAATAAAAATGTGAGGGGGTTGCAGATGGCCGTCCAAGCCGGTTGTATTGCCATTTTCTACCATAGATAATATTTCACTTTTAAAAGAATCTACCCGAATATTACGTTTACTTCCATTTTGTACAGTAATCCATTTACTTATCAGAGGAATATAATCATACATTTCATAATGCACCTGAATCGTTACATCCTCTAATTCTTTATTGGGTGAAGAAAAGTAAAATGTGATTTCTTTTCCTTTAGGAGGCCATTCTTTATTCATCGACCAGCGAGATGGTTTCCATGGAAAACGAGGTCGAATATTTTGGATTTGAAAATGTGTAAACTGGAAGGCCGATGTATCATTAGTAAAATTCTTCATCCAGTCATATTTCAGGTATGCATACTCAAATTGTCCTTTTACCCCGCCAATATGATATTGTGTGTCATTTATCGTTATAACAGCTTCGGGTCTGATAGCCCGTAACATTTCTTTGCCCGTCAGATCATTTTTATAGCTATAACACGCAAAGTAGGGACTTACCCTAAAAGTTCGACTAACTAATCCATTGGTGATAATAAGGTCTTTGTCATTTTTAGAGTGATAAATTTTGGTAGCAAAATCCCCATGCTCCAATAACCAATCATATTTTACCGGTTGGCTCACTTGTTGAGTAAAAACCTGTAAACTACTCAACGTATTTTGTGCAAATGATGCTATATTAAAAAGGCAGAATACGATAAATAATAGAAAAAATTCAGGATTAAGGTGTTTTTTTAAATTTTTGAATCTAATATTTTTCATGTCTATTATTTTTTAAAAATCATAATTCGAAATCAATTTTGAAAAATCATTTAATGAATTTACTTTTTTATCAATATAGCTGCTATCTAAATGGATTTGTCCTATTTTTAATTGCTGTTCAAGCAAATCCAAGGTAGAAAGTGTCATTAATTTCTGTTTTATTTTCCTCATTTCAGGTTGCCTGTTGCAAACTGCATCTGCCTTTCCATACCAATAAGTAGCCATTGAATAAGCAAGCAAATCATAGTAATGCCGGATATCTACACCTGGCGAGGCTTCCATATCAAACTTCACTATATTCATAAATGGAATATCATCTAATATCCTATTCCTGATACAGATATTGTAACCTCTTGGGTCATTCTGATTTCCGTTTCTCACGTTAGATCCAAAAGGTATGGAAAAAGTATCTTTTCCTGTAGGAACTACCCCACCTGCCCAGCCATAATAATCTTCAGTACCTGTTCCGAATTGAGAAGGAAAGTGCCTGTTAATATCCTTTTCATTGATGTATATCTTTTCATCTCCTTCCCCCCACCAGCCTCTACCAGGTGAAAGGACCGTCAAAGCATCACCCACTATCCGGCCTTGCCCTTTTATTGTTATAAAATTCAGATCAAAAAATTTGTTACCTGGTAAATAACCATAATCACACCAATTGGTATGAAAATACATAGAATGAGCATCCCATTTCCATGAACTTGTTTGAACTTTAATGGAAATTCCAATATCCTGACCGGAGTAATTGACCAGTGTTATTTTGGCTTTGCTATGATAAGGCATTACCCATCTGCAATTCATGGTATTATCATTAACCATCATGAATTTAGTATGAAAGTTATTGGTTGTATCAGCGCTACAAAAAAAATCTCCTAAGGGACACCAGACAGTTTCTTTTCCATCAAAAGTCATCTTTAATAATACATTCCTAAGTGTTCCAAATGCAAAGGCATGATTAATTTTAAATTCCATATTCCGAACAGCATTCGCTCCTGTTGGCAACATTACTTTTATCGAATCGCCAGGTCTCACATCCTCGAAAATTTCTTTTACTTGACCATCTGATACATGCCCGGGATGTATTAAAGCAATGCCTGCAGATTTGATGAGAGGCGAGGATCTTTTATACTCCTCGATTGAAAATGATTTTACTTTGGTTTCTTTAGAATAGGCTCTATAAGCAATGCAATAATAAAAAGGTTTTTTATCTAATGTAATCTTACAACTCTTTGAAAAAGGAATGGGCAAGTAAAATACGCCTGCACGGGTGGTCAGGTTTGCAAAAGGAGGGTGAACAAAAGATCTTCCTGTAAGCAATTGTATAAAGTTTCCTTTTATCACAGGCATTTTATTCCCGTCAATATAAATAGATACATTCGGGCCTTCCCGATTATTCAAACTGTAATAAAAGTATGGAGTCCACATACGGGTAATGCATCCAGGACCTTTGTGTTCCATGATCACATATTCTGTTCTGTCATGCATCGTATCCTTTCTGATATATCCTGTGCCATCGCTATCTGCAAACCATCCTTTTTTGAATGGGCTGACAGATGCGCGGTTATAGCTACTTGATTCCAGAGATTGATAAAAAGGAGTGGGGAAGCGAGCAAGCTGCGTATTGTCAGTCATCTGCCTCAATAAGGATCTGAAACTAACAACCTGACTGAATACCAGGTTGTTAAAGGAAAGTAACATTGAGCTATATAGCAATAAAATTTTCATCTTCATATGTTTAATGACTACATCAATTCCTGGGTGCCAACGGCGGAGCGGCCACAACATCCACCTGACCACCCAGGGATTTGAATTTCTTATACCTACGATATTCATGAACGAACGCCTTTTTCACCAGATCAAAACTTAAAGGTGCAGGTGGATAATTCTTTTCTCCGGGGAAAAGATAAGCACTGTGAGGAGTAATAACCTCTTTCTTGCTAACTATCTTCAAGGTTGATTCTGATCGATAACGTTTGAGTATATCGGCAAAAGTAGCCTGGTTGGCATTTTGATCTATCTTCCAGGTTAGAGATACTTTACGCACATCAGGGCTGAAAAATAATAGCCTTCCTTCACGTTCTGTTTCTGATGCATCACTTTTAAAACCCGTCAAATGAACAAAATAAGGTATTGTGAGAACTATCCTGTGTGGAGGTGTAGGAAACTTAGGATCTATCTTAACTACCCCCCCGGCAAGGGTGAAGCGCATAGAGGCAGAAACCTGTCCCATTTCTGTACGCACATAATGAATAGCCACTTGTTGACCTTCTTTAGACCAATCCGGCGAAATCAATGAGAAAAGGTATAAGCTCCTTTTCTTCGTATTCAGCCCTGCATTGCCTCCATATTCCCTGATCAGCATATCCCGTAGAAAACAAACTAGTTTGGAGGAAGCCCATGCATGAGGTGTGGGAACATCGGGATCAACTTTCCTATCTTGCCAGGGATATACTAAGTTTTCAAATCCTTCATACGTGGAGCCTAAATGGAGCAACACATTGTACAAATCCACCAAGGCATCTTTTGAATCTCCTATTGCTAACTCCTGATCCATCATATTCATAGTAATGTATTGATGCAAAAAGATCCTATACGTCATGATACCTTCCCTGTAACGATTCCTTCTGATATGATCCAATGTGGAGTCAACTATAGGATTATCAGGTGATAATAATTCAGAAGGGGTAACTAACATCATGTTTTCCCAATTCTGATTAGTCTGCCAATCCTGGAAGCCTTTCCTCGCTGCCTCTCCTATTTTATATCTGTACATTCCGGGAGTTATGTAACCCTTTCTTTTGAACGTGGTATCTATTGCTTTTAATAAAGAAGATATCAGTCGGCTAAATTCCCGTAAAAGTGTTGCAAAAATATTTTTCTTACTGGTGATGTCCACCATCTTATCAATATGAATTATAAAATAATTTGTTGATACATCTAATTGAGCGAATGGTGTTAATTGGATCATCGTCTTATTTTTTTATTTATATTTTAAGGGATTATTCAATTTATTTTCGCATAAGCAACTGAAGCATTCCCTGTGCAAATCTGTCTCCAAGTTTCAGCATTCCGTACGCATCGAAATGAGCCGACCCTCCAACTCCATTCCTGGAAAGATCAGTCGTTTTAATAAGTAGGCTATAGGGATCTCTTTGACAAACTTCTGTTTGATGTTTCCGTACAATATCACCATATGCCCAATTGTTACTATTGACCTCACCAATAACAAAAGGCAGCTCTTTTATGCCTAGATCGCTACGTACACTTCCCATAAAAAGAGTAAGTAATTTTCCATAATCGTTTGCCATTTCCTTGCTGATTCCAGCCTCGTCCTCCCCTTCCATCCAAATAAAACCACTGATTTCGTAATTCTTACCCATACCTTTCAAGGAAGCAAGCGCTGCATGTATATTCTCCATCAGGTTTTCATAGAGTATTCCAGGGCTCTTGTCATTAGTCGGAGGATGCCAGTTTCTCCCTTTGTCATCAAATCCTTTCAGAGCAGGAATATAATCATGATAATCACTACTACGGGCTATACCAGTTGCTCCTACAGCATATTTAATAATAGCAATCCTTTCATCAGGCAACGCCTCTGAAAGCGTCTTTCCAAACCCTATCTCAGGACCAAAGCAACTATCCTTAAAGGGTTTTTTATCTGAAATATCAGAAACACCTATCTGTAATTTGGTCCAACGATTTGCAAATCCTTGCATCGCATTACTTCCTGGCCAGAAAAGAATTCTTGATTGCTTATGAAAAGCTTCCCGGAAAGCCATTGCATCTCCATGAAATCCACTGATATTATTGTATCCAACTGCATTTGACTGACCCGCAAGTATAAATACTTTTACTATAGGTCTATGCTTAAAAGATACTACTTGTTCATGTCTCGCTAGTTTTTCATTTTCTGGCAACTCTTTGTAGTCATTCCTTAGGATAAAGATTCCCGTTGCAATAAGGGGTAAAGCCCAAATCAGGCATCTATTTATAATCATGCTAATTATTATTTATTTAATCATACAAAAAACTAAGTATTATTTATAAAATTTTATGCTTTATATTTTCATGTTCTGTTTACCCTCACTGCATTTTAGCTTCATTCCGGGTTTGATCCTTCTTTGCTGATTGCGCCTCCAACCCATGGGTCTGCAAAACGGTCAATGCTATTAATGCAAACAGGCAGCATACTCTGAAGCCTGCCTGAATTTTTCTCTTATTTACTTTTACCGTTTTCATTCTATTTTGCACCTAATATTTACAGTCTCACAGATTATTTATTTCAACTTTTTTTTGCCAATTACGACCTGTTTTACTATCGGCAACCATTTATCATACAATTGTTTCGAAATTATTAAAGCGTTGCCGGAAGGATTATCATTGTATTTTTCATGGCCTTCTGTCCATCCTTTTTCCGATGCTCCCAATCGTTCATAAAATTCATTCGCAACATAAGATGGGCGCCCATAAGACATTGGTAAATTCTGTTGTGTAAAACGAAATGAATCCGTTGGTTGTACCTGAAGATAATGCAGGAATTTTTCCCAACGAACCTTATTGGGTTTTGCCCAATCGCTTCAGGAAACATACCAATACCCATTAAATTGCCTGCGTAAGGAACCGCCGAAACTCTTGTATCTACATGGGTCGGCACTTGTGCATAAAGTATGCCTGTTGAAAATACAAGAATGAATGAGGTTAATATTTTGGTGCAAGATTGTTTAAACATTTCCATAAATTCATCGCTTTTTAATTAAATATTCTTTTACCTAATACGCTGCAAACTTTTCATTAAACAGTAGAATTATTTTCTTTTACTTATTATGATCAGCCAACCTCTTCCGGCAGGAACCCACAGATGACGTAGAGAATTAAAGGTTTGTGCAGTCTGGTATCTTTCAATTGCCGGCGCCGTGAAAGAACATTCAGATGAATCTAACCCTAATTTCCTATAATCAATATTAACGGAACAGAACTGATCGTCATTGCTAAAATTTCCAACCGCTAAAATAGATTCTTTTGCACCTTGATAAACAGTTACTTTGATGGAATCATCATTCACTTTTACAGGGTTATTCTTATCCCAATAACCTATCATTTCTTTCTGTTGAATATGATATTGATCCCAGAATTTCCAGATATTGTCAGGCGGCGCGCCTGTCCAACCTGCACGGTTAGTCATGCCATAGATCATTCCTCTCCAGGGATTTCCACCGCCCTGCAGCATTTGGCTTGGCAAACCAAAAGGGATTCCGGATATTTCTATCAACCAATAATCCGGCGGCGTATTATAATTTCGTCCTTCACCAATCCACAGCTGATCAATATATGGGAACAAACCCATGTATAAGTTCAGGCTACTTGCCCATCCGGCATACTGGTTGAAATGGTTCCAGCTATGCATGTCAATATTAGCATCCTTTCGATTATTATCCAATATTTTTCTTACCCTCCGAATGGTTGTTCTGTCCATAGAACAATCATCAATATATATCCCGTCAATTTTCATGTTATCCACCATCCAGTTTAACCCGGCTACATAGAAATTGTTTAACCTACTGTCAGGTGTGGTAATAACGGACAGATCCTGCATGCTGGCATATTTACCTTTAGTAAAATGAGATACCCATGCCGGAATATATTTTCTTCCTTGTAAATTTTTCAGCAACCATGGGTCCGGGCCATGCGGATTGGTAACCGTTCTCGCTTCGGCACCGGGCCCGGGATAGATAATTCCACCATTGAGACTTACAAAAGGCCAAAATTCAGGTAGATTAATCGTTAATTCACGGGTGGTGTAATATACCTTTGCCCGTTTATGATCCTGGTGTACTTCGGAAATAAAATTCTTTAAAGCAGTTTCGTTGACACTCGAATAGGGATAATTGATAAAAGGATAAAGATCATTTCCCTGATGCACAGTAATTATATTCGCTCCAAGAGAATCTGCCTCATGAATAAAATCAGCGCTTACATTTTTGCCGGAATGATAATACCTCGCATCAAACATCACATTTTTGTTGATCGTTTTGAAAGGTGTAATGAGTAATTCAAAATCGTAGTGCTGTTCTTCTCCTTTTTCCATCATCCGGCTGCCGGAATAAGCATTAACCATTACGTCATTATCTTTTTCAGCAACGGTTACTCCACCTTTGTCTTCGTTTCCCCATGAAGAGGGAAGATGCAGCCTTCCAAAAGTATAATACACATTTACCAGTGGCAATACATAATTTTCTGCTTTCCATTTTATTTGTAATCCTCCATTCACTGCTCCTATCCACAAATCATCCTGGTTTTTGGTAGTATCCCATTTCCAGTTCCAACTAGCAGGGCGCTGGCCTCCCGGCTTATTCAAGCCCATCATATAAGTAGCTTTATTTTTGTCCATCGCAACTTCGAGCCGGATATCTTTTATTTCTAAAGATTTTTTTGCTTTTACTGTTAAATGATAATCTGCAAAGCCATCATACTCCAATCTACCATCACAAATCAAATCACACGAAGTTGATGTGTTAATAACTTTCCATGTTACAAATGAAGGTGACTGAGAAGTAAATTGTAATTTTCCCGGTTTTAAATGAATAATAGTGCCATCTGTTTTTTCAATAATAAAATGAAACGGTTTATCAATAATGGGTTGGCCTGATTTGGATATGGATTGGTTTGATGGCGTAAAGTAAGTAGTGATTTTCCCTGGTAAACCGTCATCCGCAATTTCCATAGAACGTCCTAATATTTTAATCCTGTTCCCTTTTCGTTCTACCGGAATATAACCTTTTGTGATACTATCGTTAATCCCGATATCTGAATTTAGCCATGCTAATCGGGATAATCTATTTCCTTCATCAAAACCATGATCAGACAGCGTTTTGCCATTTACATCTAATTTAATTTTTATGGTTTGAGAAATATTATTGGCATTAATGGTGACTGTGCCATCATATTTCCCTATTGCAGTTGTTGGCAAATTGATTCCCATCCATAATGCCTGCACCTTGCCGGAAGGAACATTAATTTGTTTGATAAAAAGTTTCCCCAAATAATTAATTCCTCCGGCGTTGAAACAAGTCATTTTTTTGGCAGGGATTATTTTTCCGTTTG
>DATKQQ010000312.1:0-2841 GCA_035532615.1 Hanamia sp. | reverse complement strand
ACCTTGGGTATAATCATTGAGGATATCGATATGGCTATTACCAAAGTTATCAATCAAAACGGGATGGCCGGAATCCTGGAGCTTTTATCTCCGGAAGCAAAAATAATTTTAACCTAATTTATGTGCGAAACTTAAGTTAATAAGTAATGCCCTGCTTACCCACAGGCTTATAAAAACTTCCTGCGTAATTTCTTCCGAAACAAGTTGTGATTTGCTTAATTTAATAGCGATGGCAAACAATCGCTTTTTGTACAGATCAAAAATTTCCCTGAATGCTTCCACATCTCCTGAAGCAATCTTTTGGAAAAGAATTTTATCACTATATGAAATGGCAGTTGGCATGAACGGGGGGCAAAGTAATATTTCTTTATCATTTGGTAAAGAAAAAAATAATTAATGAAAGAAGGTATTTTAATTTTTGATGAAAGGTACCGAGTAGGCTCATTGGTATAATCCTTCTTAAGCGTGCAGTGATTTTAATTTTCAAATCATTTATAACTATAAAGCATAAACGAAAATAAAAATAAGATACTTGAAGATGAATATCTTTAGATATACAGTACAAGTATGGCTAACTTACAGACAGTCCGGTAAGAGACATTATTGAAGAGCAAGTTTTTAAAATATTCGAGTACATAACCCACATTTTAATGTGGGTTGGTAGAGATAAAACGCTTACAGTTTATTTTTTGGTGAAGGATTTTTCTTGTCATGAAATCACCAGAAGAAGCCAACCGAACTTGATTATCCTCATCGTAAACAGTATGAAAATATTTCTAAAAACAACATATTTGGATGAAAATATTATCTTCAGATACTTTTTAATAGAAATATTATTTACATTTGAGTGAAAATATTTCCAATAATAACATATTTGGATAAAAATATAACCATTAGGATTATATATGAACCATATTAAGCGCAAAATATTACCATGAACAGGTTACAGGAAATCATTATAGGAACGAAAGAGCGATCCAAAGAAATCGGAAAGCTTGAAAAAGAAGGCCTGGTGCGAAAGATAGCCCCAAGAGTGTACACGTCCAGTTTAGAAGAAGTGCCAGGGAAAATAATCCGGCGTAATTGGTACAGGCTTGTTTCAGAGCTATTCCCGGACGCTTTTTTAAGCCATAGAAGCGCTCTTGAGCGAATCCCTACACCAGGGGGTCATCTTTACCTTACCCGAAGTTACAAGGGAGTAGTTGGACTCCACGGCCTGATATTACATTTCATAAAAGGCCCTGCTCCTTTAGAGGATGATGCGTTATTTTTTGGGAATCTCAGGGCATCAGGCCTCGGCCGTGCTTACCTCGAAAATTTGCAAAGAACCAAAGGTTCAGGTGAAGAATCCAAGAACCTCAGCCGCGAACAACTAGAAGAAAAGATAGAAGCCTTTTTAAGAGTAAAAGGTGAGGAGGCGCTTAACAAGGTCAGAGACAGGGCAAAAGAAATCGCACCCCTCCTGAATATGGAAAGGGAATTAGTACAGTTAAATCAGTTAATTACCGACCTGCTTGGTACAGGACTATCAAAGAATCTGGTAAGTCCTGTAGCAAGAGCAAGAGTGCTCGGTGAGCCGGTTGACCCCGACAGAATTCAGCTTTTTGAATCCTTATATGAAGAACTGGTAAAAAGAGACTATCCGGATTATCCCGATAAAAACAAGAGTATTCAATCTTATCAGAACTTTGCCTTTTTTGAAGGATACTTTTCAAATTACATTGAGGGTACAGAGTTTACGGTAGATGAAGCCAAACAAATTATTACTACAGCAACGCCCATACCTGCAAGAGATGAGGATTCTCATGATGTATTGGGAACCTATCAGATTGTGTCAAACAGGACTGAAATGTCCATTCATCCAACAAGCCCCGATGATTTATTAAAACTATTAAGAGAAAGGCATGCAGTATTATTAAGTGCAAGAAAATCTAAAAACCCCGGAGAGTTCAAGGATAAGAATAATCGGGCAGGAACTACCGAATTTGTAGATATGAAACTCGTTTCCGGAACACTGAAAAAAGGATATGAGTGGTACAGCATGCTTCAACACCCTTTCGCAAAAGCAGCTTATATGATGTTTCTGGTAAGCGAGGTGCATCCATTTCTGGATGGTAATGGCAGGATAGCAAGAGTAATGATGAATGCGGAATTTAGCTCAAAAGGCTTATCAAAAATTATGATTCCAACAGTATATAGGGAAGATTATATGGGAGCCATTAAAAAACTAACAAAACTAAGAGAAAGCGATGCTTACATACGCATGCTTTTACGTGCATGGGAATTCAGCAATTATATTTACAATGACGATCCTGACCGTATGGAAGAATATTTAAAAGAGTGTAATGCTTTTTTGACCCACAAAGAAGGCCGTCTGAAAATGATTCCCAAGTAAAATGCCGATATTTATTTATGCTTTGATGTTGAGTGGCATTGGTTCAAAATAGTCAGTTTGGTTTTAGTATATAATACACTTGTGCTACCTCTTTAAACTTACAGCAAAACAATAAATATCCGCGATATTAATTTTTAATAATTTATAACGGCAATGAATAAATGAAAATTGAAGTAGGAATTCTAATACTTTCCAAAATAGGTTTAAAGTTAAAAACCGGCTGGTTAATAAAAAATATATATTAAGAATCTCAAGTTTCGCACATAAAAAAAAGAACCAAAATGTGGATAACTAAATAAAAAAAACAGCATAATTGTTTGTATAAGTCACTGATAATCAGTAACTTAGTGTTGACAAACAAAACGCCCAATTATGCTGCAGTCCAAAGATATCAAAACAGTAAAGGAACTCCAAGAATATTTTTCAAAGCCGGAAAAGGTAGTTGA
>DATKQQ010000311.1:0-4945 GCA_035532615.1 Hanamia sp. | reverse complement strand
AGAAAAGATGGTTGATAAAATAATTGAAACCAGTTCAGATATTGTAATTGCTTCACCATATATGCCCGGAGGAAAAGTAACTGATGTTCCTTTTACCAGGCGGATAATGAGTCGTTGGGTAAATAGATTCATGCGTATAGCAGCCCAAGACAAATTCCATACATATACCGGAATGGTCAGGGCATATAGAAAAGACTTTATCCTCGCCGTAAATCTTAAAACCAAGGATTATGAAATTAACCCTGAAATTCTATATAAGGCAATGATCCTCAGAGCAAGAATTGTTGAAATACCAGCACATCTTGACTGGACGGAACAAAATAAATATGCTGGCAAACGCAAATCAAGTATCAGGGTGCTAAGAGGTTTTTTTTCCGGGATTATGTCAAGTTTCATTTTCCGGCCTTACATCTTTTTTCTCGCGGTAGGGACTTTTTTAATGTTACTTTCTATGTATGAATTAGTATGGTTACTTGTTGATACCATCACACACATGTATAACCCAACAATCATTGATCATTCCTTTTCTACAAGTCTCTCTCTTCAATTCAGAAAAAATCCACAATCTTTCATCGTGGGCGGTATCACCTTTTTAGCTTCGATTCAATTTCTAAGTTTAGGGTTTATATCTCTTCAAAGTAAACGGTATTTCGAGGAATTATTTCATTTGGGTACTTCATTGAAAAAACAGGAGGAAAATAAACAATAAAAGATTATAAAGACTCATAAATAATGGAAATTTTTAACAAAGGAGCAAATGAAAACAGGCTAAAGAACATAATATTCTTTGGGTTTTTAATAGTATATACATTACTAATGATTTATTTATCCTATAAAATAAATATTTCAGAAGATGAGACTTATACACTCAATACTACCTCCCGCGATCTAGCTGGCGTTATAAAGCAATCTTATAATTTTGAAGGGCAACCTCCTTTCTATTTTATATTACTTTCTTTATGGCGGCATTTATACGCCGGTATTTTTTTTGCAAAATTATTTTCATTGATTTGTATTTGCTTATCAGCATTTGTGTTTTATCGTTTAGTGCAGTATTTTTCAGGAACAGAATGTTCCAAATGGCTGTTGATTATTTTCCTCCTAAATCCCTTTACAGTATGGGCTGCACTTGAAATGCGTACTTATGCATTCCTGATACTACTATCTACCCTATCTATCTATTTTTTCTTTAGGTATTATTTTGAAAATAAAAACAAATTTTTATACTATTTTCTTATTCTGTCTATTTTAGGCATATATACTCAATATTTTTTTCTTTTTCTTATTGTTGCGTGTGCCTTGTCAATATTGATCTTTAAGGGATGGAAACCTTTTTTAATTTTCAGTTTATTCTTAATACCGGTTTGCATTTTGTTTTTGCCCAACCTTATTTATTTGCGAGGTCAGATCCAAATGCACCAAACCCATAAATTTGCTCCGTTTTCTCTCATCAGAATTTTTAATATAAGCCATACACCTCAAAGCCTGATGCTTGCTATCAACATGATACCTGAAGTATGGATAAACCGACCTATAAGATTGATTTTCTTAGTTATATTTATATGCGCATTACTTAAATTATATAGATCCAATTTAAAAAGCGCTAACTTCTATTTGAAAAAAATCAAGATCATTTTATTGATGGTTTTTACCATGGTTATTCTTTTTTCCCTGGGTGTCTATGTCACAGATATTGGTTTTGATATTAAATATATGGTTGTTGTTTTCCCATTATTTATTTTGCTTTATACAATATTTAATATTTTTAATAACATTAACAGAAGATTAATTTATAGTTCAGTTTCTATTTTTTTTCTTATACTCTTAATATTAAACTATCATCATCCTGTAAAAACGTATGACTACAAATACATCGCGAAATATGTTCAGAATATTTCGCGACCGGGGCAGCCCATTTTAATTTACAGGCCGGCCATTGCAATGCCCTTCATTCTATATTATAAAGGGAAAAATAAAATTTTCCCTATTCCTTTCCCGGTAAAATTTGATTCTAGTTTTCTTATAAATATCCAGGATACTAATGAACTCAAACAATCTATCGAAAATGTCAAATCTTCCACAAATTCTTATATAATGATATCAGATACTACAGATTTTGAAAGTATGGTAAATATGCATAGAAAATTAGTTGCTGACTATATTGATGAGCATTATAAAATAACCTTAGATACACTAATTTATGGATGGGGAAAAGAAAGACCCCTTCGTATAATGAGTTTCGAGAAAAAATGATTCCGAGAATGAAGAATCCGGGATTTTATCTTTTGAATTATACAAATACCGTAAATAGGATTCAATAAATTAATTAAAAATTAATGATAATATGGCCAAAAATGATGCTTTTTTGCCTATGAAATAATAGGATTTTTGATTTACCAAATGACGAGTTACAAGCTCTATACTGGTGTAAGAGCATGCGAGCAATAATTTGATGCATAAACAATTAAAGTAGGGGACAAAGATACTTTCTTTGCCACCCTCTCACACCACCGTATGTACTTGCGTGTACGGCGGTTTCTTTAAAGTGTTTTACGATG
This sequence comes from Hanamia sp., assembly GCA_035532615.1. Classification (GTDB taxonomy): domain Bacteria; phylum Bacteroidota; class Bacteroidia; order Chitinophagales; family Chitinophagaceae; genus Ginsengibacter. The sequence goes on along the minus strand of DATKQQ010000311.1, from coordinate 2,387 downwards.
TAAGGATTGATAATTTTCGCTAAGACTGTAATAGCCCTGAGCAGAAAACCATCGGTTATTCCTACCAATGTTGGTGGCGGGGTTATTGCTTAACCGCCACCAGCTTTTGCCGCTTTGCCGTTCGCCAACTTAGGGTTTCCTCTACCCCTAACTTCCTCAACCATCTCACTATCCCTATCGTTCGCTTGCATTGCTTTAATCTAAAGCCTTTTAATCTGCGGCGTATCCAGCCATCTATCGCTTCCATCTTGCTTTTCATCTTTGCATAACGAAAATAATTGAGCCACCCCTGCAGTTTTGAACGTAACTCCTTTAGCATTGCTTCAAGGCTGATCCCTCTGTTTCTTTTGTTACCTCACGGATTTTGTCTTTTAGCCGTTTCTCGCTTTGTTTACTTAATCCTATCTGTCCTTTGTTTAAAATGCTGTGTCCTAAAAAGTTCAGCTCATACCCTTTGCATATCCTGCTTTTGCTCTCGTTGATTTTCAATTTGAGTTTTTGCTTGATGTACTTTGTGATACTTGCTTTCACTTCTTCGGCTCTTCTGCTGCTTCTATAATACTCCCCATTTTTCGGACAGGGAATTAAGTTAGAAATTTGTAAACCTTTCCTGATGTTTAAGTCAGGATTTAAAAACCGAAAAAATGAGTAAACCAAGTCGTAGAAAATTTAGTTCAGAATTCAAAACCAAGGTATGTATTGAGGCTATCAGGGAACAGCAGACCATTGAAGCTTTAGCAAAAAAGTATGATTTGCATCCTACGCAAATTACTAATTGGAAAAAGGAATTTCTGCAAAAATCATCAACAGTTTTTGAAAAGGAAGGAGATGGAGAAAATACAGATAAAGAGCAATTGATCCAGACATTATATGCGCAGATTGGAGAATTAAAAGTGGCTAATGATTTTCTAAAAAAAAGTTATTGTGAAACCACTTGGTGAGCGTCGTATGATGATTGAAAGTGGACATGACAAATTGAGCATCGTGAAACAGTGTGAACTGTTAGAGGTAAGCCGAAGCGGCTTTTATTACGAGCCTATCAATGAGAGTGAAGAGAACCTGGATATCCTGCGCACCCTGGATAAGCAGTACATGGACACTCCTTTTTACGGGGTAGAGAAGCTATTGGTTTTGTTAACAGCTTTGGGCTATAAGATCAATCGTAAGCGGCTGAGACGGCTAATGAAATTGCAGGGATGGCAAACACTTTATCCTGCTCCCCGTACCACACGGATTGATCCGGCTGCCTATAAGTATTCCTATCTTAAAAGGACTTTCAATAGAAAGGAAAAACCACGTATGGGCTATAGATATAACGTATGTGCCAATGAAAAAAGGATTTATGTATTTGTGTGCAATAATCGATATCCATAGCAGCTATGTTGTAAACTGGGGTATTAGTAACAGCATGTCAGCAGAATGGTGTACAGAATTGGTTCGTGATGCTATTGCCCTTCATGGTAAACCGGAGATTATTAACAGCGACCAGGGAAGCCAGTTTACCAGTGAAGTTTACATAAACATGCTCAAAGAAAAGGAAATACAAATCAGTATGGATGGTAAAGGCAGAGCTATCGACAACATCTTTATTGAACGTCTATGGAGAACCGTAAAATACGAACATATCTATCTACATCCATACGAAGATGGATTAACGCTTTATAAGGGCTTACACAATTATTTTTCATTCTATAATGGTGAAGGAGGCACCAGTCATTAAATTATAAAACACCCGAAGAACATTATTTAAAAATTGCAGCCTAAGAATGCCCTGCCGGGGCTTGCACTTTAAAAAAGATGATTGCCGAAAAATTCTTTAATTTTACAGTGTCTGAAAATGGCAATCATCATTTTTTAAAGCGCCAAATATTAGCTTTTAACCGGCGCAAAGAACTGCCCAAAAAATTGGGAGTAGTTTAATCCATCAAATGGCTCGTCAGGGTTCGTTCTTCTTCGCATGCAGAAAGCCACATAGAGTTTACTTTTCCGTTTTGGCTATCCATACGGGTATAGCCTCCACGAATAGGTGGTTGCTTTGCCTTCGTTCTTCCATCGGATTCATCCGGGGCAACAACGCTTTGTTTTCTTTTCGTCTTTTCAAACTTTGTGACTTTTACTACTTCAAATAAAACTCTCCTGCTTTAAAGATTCTGCCCTTCGCTCCACTTTCATTACAAAAGTTTCTTCGCTACTATGGCTTCTGCTGACTTCTGCTCTCATTATTTTGCCTCGGCATTGTCTCATACGGGTGTAAGACAAAACTCCAATAAATTAGAAAATAGCCTATATTTGTATTCCACAAAAACTACAAATCATGGGCAGACCCAAAAAAACGTATACCCTCTCCAGAGAAGAGATCGTAGAAATGCTAAAATTTGAATTGGAAC
>DATKQQ010000310.1:0-4484 GCA_035532615.1 Hanamia sp. | reverse complement strand
GGTTATGCAAATTTAAAATATCAGGATACAGAAGATCCTTATTGCGAGGCAGCCTCGAATTCTTTGTTTATTGGTCCTGACGGAAAATTGTGGAATTCTTGTCACTATCTGATGTACCAAAAACGTCCGTACCCTTACAGCCAAACTTTCCAACCCTGGGAAAAAATGCCACAGTTGGGCATCGAACCGGTAAATTATAAAGATGGAATGTTTTATATAAATGGTCCTACATGGACAGAGCAGATAATTGATTATTAATAAAATAAACTTAAAACGAATAAATAAAATCATCACAATTAAAACAAAAATCCATGAAAAAATTTCTTTTCAATCTTTTAGTGGCTATGCCTTTTATCGTATTTGGGCAAACAGCCACCATCAAAATTGATGTTGACAGAAAAATCAGTGACATAGACCCGAAAATCTATGGGGTATTTATGGAGCCAATCCATTTTAACGGAAGAAGAATGGGATTGCCTGATTCAGTGCAGTTCAATACGCTTTACGGAAATCTATATGATCCCTCATCTCCTTTGGCAGATGCCGATGGCTTCAGAAAAGACTACATCGATGCCTTGAAAGAATTAAAGATAACCAACATGCGCTGGCCGGGAGGCAACTACTTAATGGGGTATAACTGGAAAGATGGAATTGGTCCGAAAGACCAACGGCCAAAACGTATAAACCTTGCCTGGGGCGGCATTGATAACAATCATGTGGGAACAGATGAATGGATGGAACTCAACAAATCTATAGGTAGTGAAAATATAGTGGGTGTTAACCTTGGCCTCGGAACTATTTTGGATGCTGCTTATTTGGTTGAATATTGCAATTACAAAGGAGGTACCTATTATTCTGATTTACGTGCTAAGAACGGTCATCCGCAACCATACAATGTAAAAATTTGGGATTTGGGAAATGAAGTAGATGGATTGCCGTGGGAACTTGGTCATAAAACTGCAGAAAATTATGTGGAGACTGCAAGAGAAGCTGCAAAGGCAATGAGAGCAGTTGACCCAACCATTAAATTAGTGGGTTCCGGTTCATCTTATTATGCAGGTGATTGGCTTCATTGGAACAGAACTGTATTAAATGGTATCGGCGATAGAATCAGTTATCTTTCTATTCACCGCTATTGGGAAGGTGGTTCCCCCGAAAATTATTACGCTTATATGGGAAATGGTGCTATGGACTTTGACGGGAAAATAAGAACCGTTGCTAACCAGATTGAAATCGCAAGAACAAAAAATAGTTTCAAAAATCCAATTTATCTTTCTGTTGATGAATGGGGCACTTTCAGCAGGAATTTTACGGGCGTTTTACCAATTGCAATGTGCCTCAATTCTTTTATTCGCCATGCTGATGTAGTAAAGATGGCCAACTTTACCCTGGCAACTTCATTGCTATCAAGCGACTCTAAAAAAGGAACTTTTAAATCACCGTTGTTTTATACTTTCAAATTATTTTCTAATAATTGTTTGGGTGCTTCTGTTGATACCTATGTTGCCTGTGATACTTTTAGCACAGCGCTATTCAAAGGCATTCCATACCTTGATGTTACTACCGTTTATTCGAAAGAAGACAACGCCGTTTTTATAAATGTGGTAAACAGGAAAGAGAATGAAGCCATCACAACTGATATCATCAGTAACTCAGGTAATTTTTCCGGCAAAGCAGAAGCAAGCATAATTGATTGTGACGATTTAAAAACGCCTTTCTCTTTTGATAAACAATCCCAATATTTGCCAGTAACAAAAGATGTAAAAGTGAGCGGCAATAAATTGTCATTCACCTTTCCGGCGCATTCATTTACCCAGATAAAAGTTGGGATAACCAAAAGATAATTTTATCACCTAAATTGTAAACATGAAAATACTTATCGCTAATATACTTTGTCTTCTTACAGTTGTATTTGCGCAGGCACAGGATGGCCACGACCTTTGGCTTCGTCCGGTAAAAGCAAAACCGGTAACTGTTATTTGCAAAGAAAATTCTCCCACATTATCCATCGCCAAACAGGAATTGACTGATCGCTGGATGGGAGAAAAAGATGCAACCGTTACCCTCGCCATCAGGAAAGATAAAGCGTTAAAAAACGATGGCTTCCGGCTTGCAAAAAATTCAGTTCAGGCCAATACAGATATTGGTATTTTATACGGCGTCTATGAATTGTTACGCCGTCAACAGACTGGCGAATCAATAAAAAAAGATGAAGTGGATAATCCTTCCTACGAAGTGCGCATTCTGGACCACTGGGACAATCTGAACGGAACAGTAGAACGCGGCTATGCGGGCAATTCCATTTTCTGGCGTAAAGAAGATCCTTTTACAGTTACGGATAAAGATAAAACTCTGTGGCTGGAATATGCCCGTGCCAACGCATCTATCGGTATTAACGCTGCGGCGCTTGATAATGTGAATGCTTCGCCATTAATATTAAGCGCCGATTATCTGAACCGTGCAAAAGACATTGCCAATGTGTTACGACCTTATGGAATTAAAGTTTATCTCTCCGTAAATTTTGCATCACCTTCAACGCTTGGTAAATTAAAAACGGCAGACCCGCTTGATCCGGATGTAATCAAATGGTGGAAGGATAAGGTAAAGGAAATTTATAGTTTGATACCTGACTTTGGTGGTTTTTTGGTGAAAGCAAGTAGTGAAGGCCAGCCTGGTCCGCAGAACTACGGACGCACACATGCCGATGGCGCCAATATGTTAGCGGATGCCTTGAAGCCATATGGCGGAATTGTGATGTGGCGTGCGTTTGTGTATTCAGCTAATGATGAAGATCGGGCTAAACAAGCTTATGATGAATTCATGCCGCTCGATGGAAAGTTCAGGGATAATGTTATCATACAAGTTAAAAATGGCCCGATAGATTTTCAGCCAAGGGAACCATTTAGTCCGTTGTTTGGTGCGATGAAAAAAACGTCTGTGATGCCGGAATTCCAGGTTACTATGGAATATCTTGGTCATGCAAATTATTTGGTGTTTTTGTCAACCATGTGGGAAGAATGTTTGAAAAGTGATACGTATCAGCAAGGCAAAGGTAGTACGGTTGCCCGTTGTACAGATGGCAGTATTTATCCGCAAAAGCATACAGCAATTGCGGGTGTTTCCAATGTTGGGTTGGATGCGAACTGGTGTGGCCATCAGTTTGCACAAGCCAACTGGTATTCATTTGGAAGATTGGCGTGGAACAATACTTTAAAAAGCGAACAGATTGCAGACGAATGGATAAAGCTCACTTTTTATGGCGATTCATCTCAGAAATCGAATGAACCCAATTATGCTTCCGACTGGCATCAAAACTTCCTGGTACCAGTAAAAAAAATGATGATGGAAAGCCGTGAAGCTGCGGTAAATTTTATGACACCGCTTGGCTTGCATCATATCATGTCTGCAAATGGACATTACGGTCCCGGACCATGGTGGGCTCCAAAAGGCATTCAACCCGACTGGACACCACCTTATTATCACAAGGCAAGCAGCACCGGAATTGGATTTGACCGAACCACAAAAGGTAGCGACGCCGTAAGCCAATATCATGAGCCATTGGCATCAGAATTGAATAATGTAGCTACCTGTCCGCAAAAATTCCTTTTATGGTTTCATCATTTACCGTGGGATTATAAAATGCACAACGGACGTACTTTATGGGATGCATTATGTTATCATTATGAGGAAGGTGTAAACCAGGTTCGCGACTTTCAAAAGGTATGGGATAAGGCCGGCCCTTATGTTGACAGTACGCGTTTTATGGAAGTACAACGCAAGCTGCGCACACAATGCGTAAATGCCATTTTATGGAAAGATGCATGCACATTATATTTCCAGCAATTCAGTAAAATGCCTATTCCTTATGAGTTGGAAAGACCGGTAAATAATTTAGATGAAATGATTGAGAATGACAGGGGAGATGGGCGTTCACATTAGATAAGAATTGTCAACGGAAGCAGGGCGATTTGTTTTTGCGGTAATTTTTTTTATTGGTTTTATACTTGTTTTTAAAACAGTGTCCTTATCCGGTCGGGACACTTTTTTCCGTGGGCCTGAACGATTGGTGGCATATATTTTTTTAAAAAAGATTTTTCAATATCAAGGATAAATGAACTCAAAAGAAATATGAAAGTGTCATTTATTGCCGGCAAAGTGCGTTTAACCGGTTCTCTCCCACGGCATCAAAGGCATGAAATTGCAAAAAACACGGCGTGAAATGGCCATTGTATGGTTATACAATGACCTTTGTACGGCGTGCAATGACCATAGTATGGTTGTATGATGACCATTGTACGGTGTACAATGACCCTTCCTAAAATTACTTGATATTGACTTAGTTCTGTAACGCATCGTCCAACTGCATCTTGCCTGGCAATCTAAGCTCCGATAGTTTTGCATGATAAATCAAGATATCATGAGCAAGAACTTAGAGTTACGTCATCAAATGTTTGAGATGATCGAACAATGGCAACAAAGTGGTC
>DATKQQ010000309.1:0-4642 GCA_035532615.1 Hanamia sp. | reverse complement strand
GGTAAGTATATCTGCTTTCAGCCCATCCCGCCTCTATATTTACGTTTCATTGCCCTGTACAGTATGGGGCTTTTGCTTGTTATGCAGCATTACCCGCAATGACCCGCCTCATATAGTTCCTGTTCGTAGGCGCAGGCTTTTACCTCCGGCTTCCTTCAGATTCCACCTCGCGGTGGACACCGTTGCCCTTGGCTAACACTTCCTACTGTAAAGCGTGTTCGGGACTTGCACCCTATAGCGTATATACATGCCTGACACACATAAAAAGAGGCCATCCTTTTCAGGACAGCCTCTTCATCAAAACTTATTAAAACTAATTAATCTTCCACTTTCATTTTCCCTTTCTGTTTCGCCACTACTTCTTCTGCTATATTATTTGGTGCTGGTGCATAATGACTAAATTCCATTGTGGATGTGGCACGGCCACTTGATAATGAACGTAATTGAGTTACATACCCAAACATTTCGCTCAACGGAACTTTTGCTTTTATCACCTGCACACCATGCTTGGTATCCATTCCTTCCAACATTCCGCGGCGACGATTCAAATCGCCCGTCACATCACCCATATACTGATCCGGAGTTAAAACTTCCACTTTCATAATCGGTTCCAGTAAAACCGGTTTTGCTTTTCGTCCAGCCTCACGGTAACCTTGCTTGGCACATAATTCAAAAGACATGGAATCGGAGTCCACCTGGTGAAACGATCCATCAAAGACTCTTACTTTCATATTTTCCATTGGATAGCTTGCCAATACACCAGTAGTCATCGCAGTTTCAAAACCCTTCTGAATAGCAGGTACAAATTCTTTAGGAATAGAACCTCCAAACAAGCCATTTATGAACTGAAAATTGCCTTTTCCTTCTTTTAAAAATCCTTCGTCTGCAGGCCCTATTTCAAAAACAATATCAGCAAATTTACCACGTCCACCGGTTTGTTTTTTGAGCACTTCACGGTGTTCAATAGTTATTCTGAACGCTTCTTTATAAGCCACCTGCGGTGCACCCTGGTTAATCTCTACTTTAAATTCGCGTTTCAAACGATCAATGATAATTTCCAGGTGCAACTCACCCATTCCGCGAAGGATTGTCTGCCCTGTTTCTTCATCAGTATTTACTTTCAATGTAGGATCTTCTTCCACTAATTTAGAAATTGCAAGCCCCATTTTATCAACATCAGCCTGTGTTTTAGGCTCAATTGCTATTGCAATAACAGGTTCAGGAAATGTCATCGCCTCCAAAACGATTGGATGCTTTTCGTCACATAAAGTATCTCCTGTTTTTATATCTTTAAACCCAACAGCTGCTCCAATATCGCCTGCCTGAATATATTCTACAGGATTTTGTTTATTAGCATGCATCTGCATGATCCTTGAGATTCTTTCATTTTTCCCTGTACGGGTATTCAATACATACGAACCGGAATTGAGTTTTCCACTGTAGGCGCGGAAAAATGCTAAACGACCAACGAAAGGATCCGTTGCAATTTTAAATGCCAACCCGCTAAAAGGTTCTTTAGGATCACAATGGCGTACTACTTCTTCTCCCGTATCAGGATCGATTCCTTTGACCGCATCAATATCCAACGGACCCGGCAAATAGCGTACAATAGCATCTAAAGCCGCCTGCACCCCTTTATTCTTAAATGAAGAACCGCACATCATCGGGATAATAGAAATATCAATCGTTGCTTTACGAATCGCTTCGTGTATTTCATCTTCTGTAATGGTATTAGGGTCATCAAAAAATTTCTCTAATAATTTTTCATCATATTCTGCTACTGCTTCTATCAAATGTTGTCTCCATTCTGCTACGTCTTCTTTCATGTCTTCAGGAATAGGTACTTCTTCAAAAGTCATTCCCTGGGTAGCATCATCCCAAACTATTCCTTTCATAGTAATGAGATCCACTACACCTTTAAAATTATCTTCTACACCTATTGGCAATTGTAAAGGGACTGCTTTGGCTCCCAACATTTCTTTAACCTGTTTTACCACATTTAAAAAATCAGCGCCCGAACGATCCATTTTATTTACAAAACCAATACGCGGAACTTTATATTTATTGGCCTGACGCCAAACAGTTTCGCTTTGCGGTTCAACACCGCTCACTGCACAAAACAATGACAATAAACCGTCCAATACACGGAGAGAACGCTCTACTTCTACCGTGAAGTCCACGTGACCGGGAGTGTCAATAATATTGAATTTATATAAATGAGTATCAGGCGTTTTCTTTCCATCAACCATAGGAAAATTCCAGAAGCATGTAGTCGCAGCGGAAGTAATGGTAATACCGCGTTCCTGTTCCTGTGCCATCCAATCCATTGTAGCAGCGCCATCATGCACTTCGCCTATCTTATGGTTCACACCGGTATAATACAGAATACGTTCTGTAGTAGTGGTTTTGCCCGCATCAATATGAGCGGCAATACCAAAGTTTCTTTGAAATCTTAAGTCGGACATTTGGCTTGTTTTTATTTTTTGTTACTAAATATTACCTCTTAAATTCGTTATTCTTTTTTTTAAAAAGAAGCAATTCATTTTCATTGAAATTGCTTTTTTATATCACTTTTCGTCAAACTAATTTTAGAGGGCGCAAAGGTACGAAGATTTGGTAAAAAAATATAGCCTGTATTTGAGTAATTTTTTAAATACATGAGGTTTTAACAAAAGACAGCCAACTAATATTTTGTCTTTAATTCCTCGGGGTTTTCTACAGGATCCTTTTAAAAAAGATAATTCAATAAACCGAAAACCCCGCTAAGATCTTCAACCGCGGTCTGATGCCAGGCGTACCGACCGCTAATTACCAAATATAAGTTCCCACTGCTCCGCCATTTAGAGAGGTAGAAGCAGTTTTTCCATTGAACTTAATATTGAATTGTTGCGATTGGTTTCCGGAATTTAAAACAACCAGAACTTTTTTGCCATCCGGAATAAGAAAGGCAACGTTGGAAAGTCCGGAAACATCAGAAGACTGAATGCGGAACGAACCGGGTCGTACAAATTTAGAAGCATGCGCAATAATGTAATACGACTGGTTTCTTGTAACCTGGCTTCCATTAATAGTAAGCGCTCCAAGGCAGGTAGTACAACCCCCATCCGTATGGGGCCCCAAATCAGGATCAGAGGCAAGATTCCATTCCAAAACATTCCTGCTCCAGTTTTTAGTAGCGCCAATAATCAGGTTCTGAATCGCCCATGAAAGACCGCCTCCAAAAGAGCTGGTTGAAGAAGTATATTGCTCAGTAAAATAAATATTTTTATCAGGGAAAGCATTATGCACCTGCGTCAAAGCAGAGATATCGCCTGCATACAAATGAAACGCGGAACCATCTACATATTTATTTGCTTCGGGATCCTTCAATATGGTTAGTGGATATTGAGGGTCATCTGCATTGTGATCGTAACAAATGATTTTAGTAGTAATATTATTATTTTTAAAAGCAGGTCCCAGGCTATTTTTTATGAAATCTGCCTCATCCAAAGCAGTCATATACATACTCGGATTATTTTTAGGATTCAGAGGTTCATTTTGTGGTGTTATTGCATCAATATGAATTCCTTGTTTTTCCATCGCCTTGATATATTTCACAAAATAGCTGGCATACACATCAAAATATTTTTTCTGCAGGCTACCACCTTTTGAACTATCATTATCTTTCATCCACGAAGGCGCAGACCACGGAGAACCCAAAATTTTTATACCAGGATTGATTTGTAAAATTCTTTTTAAGATGGGAATAAGGTCAACTGTATCTTCTGCAATACTGAATTTGGCCAATGAAATATCTGTTTGCCCGGCGGGCATATCATCGAATGTGTACACTTTTTCACTTAAATCTGATGAGCCAATACTTATCCTAAGGTAGCTTATGCCGATTGAATTATTATCAGTTGAAAATAATTCTTTTAATAAATTATTTTTATCTGCGTCCGTCATTGAATTGATCAGTTGTGCGCTTCCATCTGTAAGGCAAAAACCAAAACCATCAATGGATTGAAATTTTTGGGTAGAATCTATTTCGATGGATGGAAGCTGATTAGTATCATTGGTGAATAAGACATCTGGTTGTTGGCTAAATAGAACAGATTTATTTCCCTCTGTCAGCCAAAATTGGATATCACCATAATTTGTAACTGGCTGGGATGATTGGCTTTTAGAGTACGAAAAAAGAAAAAACGAAAAGATCAGGTAGATAAATAAAAATTTGAATCGTTGCATCATTTTGTTATTTTTTAAAAATAAGTAACTGTCAGAAAGAAAATTTTTCCAAAAGATCAGACTGTAAAAAAATTTAAATTATACAAGAATTCGATTCGAATATTTTTAAAGATTGTAAAATCATAGCATATCATTTTCATTAGATTGCTTTCTGATCCGACCTCGATACCAGCAAAGGAAAAGAAATAAAAAATAAGAAATGAGAAATCAGTAAAACAACAAATAAATGAGATTCCTCCTATTCTCTTTATTTATTAAAAATAGAATAGTTTAAAATTGAGTAGGAAGGTAGCCATTAGTTGGCTACCTGTCCTCTCACACCACCGTACGTACCGTTCGGTATACGGCGGTTTGATTAAGCTGTTCTTTACTTAGGTATATGCTTGTATTGATTAAGCTCCTCTTGCATTTTACT
>DATKQQ010000308.1:0-72361 GCA_035532615.1 Hanamia sp. | reverse complement strand
TTAGTGGAATTGTGGTCGGGTTTCCTGGCCTTAGCCAAAAGCTAAAAGGCCATAAATTGTAAAGAATCAATAGATTTTGGCTAAAGCCCTTAAAGATATTTCATCCATCCACGGGTTGAAACCCGTGGCAATTAAAATATCCTGGTCTTATACTTCAAACGGATAAATTTGTCAACTTTCCAGGTTAAATCATTCACGGTTTTGTCCCTTTCTGAGTATAGTTTCCCTCTACCCATTAATAAAGATTCAATCCATACTTCAACTCCGGAAGATATGAGTATGGATCCGGAGGAAACATATCAGAAAATGCACACCGCTTTTCTTGCGGGAGACTCGCTGATGGAAATAGATGGCTTTATCAGGAAAGATGGACTAATCCCTTCACACGATACTTCAGATATTCATGCCGCTATCAATTGGGATAAAAACAATGCTCTCACTTACGAAATTGCTATTCCTCTAAAAGAAATGTTTGGAGGCGATTACCAAGGAAAAATATTTCAAAAGATATTTCAATGGAGGTAGTTATTAACGGTCTCAAAAGAACAGGGCATTCAGGATATGGCGGCAGAAATGGATATTCAGGAGGTGGTGGAAGAATGGGAGGCGGCGGTTTCGGAAGAGGGATGGGGATCGGTGGAATTGGAATGGGAGCACTACGAAATGGTAATCGTCAGTTCCAATCTACAAATTCACCCATGAGTGAAAAAGAAAAAATGAAAGAAAAATTTACTTTAGCTACCAATTAAACCGATGGAACTTTGGAAGGAATGTCTGTATTGGAAAAACCAACAACATAATATCATAAACACATGAAAAGATAACTTTGTTTGCAATCCGAAAAGACTGCCTTTTTCCCCGAAATTTTCCTGTTTATTTTTTCCCTTAAAAAATTATTTTTAATAAATAGTGGCACTACTATTGCAATCAACTTATTACCATTTGTTTTTTATCAATGGTAAATGAGATTAAATATTTTACTGTAAATTTGTTGACAACGATTAGCTATTTAAAAATGAAAGTGAAGTTTAAATCTTACCTGGCAAAACCTTTTGCCATCTTTATATATAAACAAATAAAAAAATCAATGACTACTGCTGTCGCAGACCAGGACAGTATTTTTAATTCATTGATTAAAATCGCGGCAAAAACCGAGTTTGGCAAAGAACATCATTTTGACAAAATTAAATCGCATGAAGATTTTGTAAAAAATGTTCCAATACGCGAATACGAAAATTTTAAAGAATACATTGAAAAAATAAAACAGGGGAAACAAAATATTCTTTGGAAAGGCTTTCCCATTTATTTTGCAAAAACAAGCGGCACTACAAGTGGCATCAAATATATTCCCATAACCAAAGACTCTATTCCCAATCATATTAACACAGCCAGGAATGCTTTGTTATGCTATATGGCCCAAACCGGCAAATCACAATTCGCCGATGGAAAAATGATTTTTTTGAGTGGCTCTCCCGAATTGGAAAGGGTAGGGGGCATACCTACCGGAAGGTTAAGCGGAATTGTAAACCATCATATTCCCAGGTATTTAAGATGGAATCAATTACCTTCTTTTGAAACCAATTGCATTGATGACTGGGAAGAAAAATTATCAAAAATTGTAGAAGAAACCGTTAATGAAAGAATGACGCTTATCAGTGGAATTCCGCCCTGGATGCAAATGTATTTTGATGAATTGGAAAAGAAAACAGGAAAGAAAGTGAAAGATGTTTTTCCTGATTTCAGTGTAATGGTCCATGGAGGCGTAAATTTTGAACCCTATAAAGCTAAACTTTTTGAAAGCATAGGAAAAAAAATTGACGCAATTGAAACCTATCCGGCAAGTGAAGGTTTTTTTGCTTTCCAGGATAGCCGGAATGAAGAAGGGTTATTATTGAATACTGATAGCGGTATTTTTTATGAATTTGTTCCTGTTGAAGATATTTCAAAAGAAAACCCCAAACGCCTTACTCTGAAAGATGTGGAATTAAATAAAAATTATGTGCTTATCATCAGCAGTAACGCTGGTTTATGGGCATACAACATCGGAGATACTATAAAATTTGTTTCATTAAATCCATATCGAATCCTGGTAACGGGAAGAGTAAAACATTATATTTCTGCCTTTGGGGAACATGTTATTGGAGAAGAGGTAGAAGAATCTTTGATAAAAGCCGCAGAAACAGAAAACATTAAAATAACCGAATTTACCGTGGCTCCTAATATTTCTAAAACAGGTGAAAAAAGTTTTCATGAATGGTATATTGAGTTTGAAAACCTTCCCAAAGATTTAGATGGCTTCGCAAAAAAGGTTGATGCCAATTTAAGAAAGAAAAATATTTATTATGATGATCTTATAAAAGGACATATACTTCAACCATTAAAAATTCATGTGATCCAAAAAAACGGATTTATTAATTACATGAAAAGTGTGGGAAAACTTGGTGGCCAAAATAAAGTACCTCGCCTGAGTAATGATCGCAAACTTGTTTCTGCATTAAAAAACTGGGTACAAAAAGAACCTGCGAAATCGTTAGCTCATTAACAATATGCTCCTTTTTAAAAAAATCAGAATGGTAAATGAGTTACGTAAAAATTCATTCTGACCATAAAAATATATTTGTAAACCTGAAATAATTTCCCCTGTTCAGAAATCCTTTGAAGGCACAGTTTTTACTAAAGTAAAGTCTCCTCTATTTGGTGGTTACTGGTTGCCTTATTCAATTCCCACTAAAATTAAAACGCTGATTTTTAATCTTTCTCAATAAATTGGTGTGTATTTTGAGATATATGCCTTTTATATAGAGTTATGGAATTAAAAAAAGAAGAAGAAAGGAAAAAGAAATCATTATTATTTAAGGTGGGTAAAGCGCTTGCCTGGATTGTAGCATCACTGATTTTTTTAATAATCCTTGCCTTCATTCTTATTCAAACATCTTTTGTCCAAAATTTTGCCCGAAAAAAAATAGTCAGCTACTTAGAAAATAAGCTAAAAACAAAAGTAGAAATTGGAAAGCTTGACATCAAATTCCCAACGTCCATTTCGCTGCAAAATGTTTTTTTGGAAGATCAATCTAAAGATACTTTGCTCTACGGAGGCGAATTAAAGGTCAATATTAATATGCTTGCTCTTATCAAAAAAAATATTTCAATAAAAGAAATAACGCTGAATGATATAGTAGTAAAAGTAAAAAGACCGGATTCTGTTTTTAATTTTCAATTCATAATAGATGCATTCAGCAGCGGTCAAAAAAGCACAACTGAAAATAATCAAGATACTTCTTCGCTGAAAATAAATATTGATAGAATCCTTATCAACAAAACAAGAATTGTTTATAAAGATTCATTCTCTGGGAATGATATGGATTTAGCGATTGGCCACTTTGATACCAGGATATCTACATTTGATCCTTCGCATTTATTATTTGATATTCCATCCATAACTCTCAATGGCTTAAAGGGACATTTCTATCAAACGGAACCCATAGAAACCAATGTTGAAAATAAGGCACCACAGTCAACTACCTCTCCACAGGCATACCTTCAATTATTCAATAAGGAAATTAATCTTAGTGATATTAACGTTGTTTATAAAAGTGATCCTTCTCAATTGAATTCCTCATTTGTAATAGGGAAAGCACAACTGCGTCCTCAAAAATTGGATATCAAAAACAGTATTTATCAATTTAAAGAACTGTTATTAGATAATTCAGATATCGCTATTGAAACCAATATTGGTTCAACTAATAAAAAAAATATTGACACAACCTCAGCATCTACATCTGCATCTTCAATGAAAATAATTTTTAAAAAGATAACAGTTAAAAATTCTAACCTTAATTATGATGATGACTCAGCTCCCAAAACACCGTCGGGGATGGATTATTCTCATTTAGGCATTCAGCAACTTTCATTAAATGCATCCAACCTTGAGTATAGCGCCGACACAATTCTTGCTAATATAAAATCAGCAAGCATGAAAGAAAAAAGCGGCTTCGTTTTAAACAATCTCACTACTGATTTCTATAAGACTCCTAATGGGGTATTTTTTTACAATTTATTGCTCCAAACTCCAGGTACTGAACTAAAAAACAGGGCTTATATTACTTACTCTTCATTGGATGCTATAAAGAAAAATATTGGTGAGATGGGCCTGTATATTGATCTACATCAAAGCAAATTATCCATGAAAGATTTATTGACATTCGTGCCCCAATTAAAAGACAAGCTTTCTTCTTTTTCGCCTCGTTCCACTTTATATATTAATGCTAAAATTACAGGAAAAGTGAGTGATCTTAATTTTCAAAAATTAATTATAAGAGGATTAAATGCAACTTATATTGATGCAAGCGGAATTGTAAAGGGCTTACCTGATCTCAAAAAATTATACACTGTTTTAAGCATTACTAAATTTCAAACTTCCCGAAATGATTTGCTTTCCTTTATTCCTGAAAAAAGTGTGCCCAAAACAATTACACTTCCTGAAAGCCTTGCTGCAAATGGACATATAAAAGGTAGTATGAATGATCTTTATGCTGATTTAACTATGAATACAAGTCTCGGTAGTGCAAGTGTAAATGGTACTTTAAAAAATATCACCAATAAAAATAAGGCCCTATATAACCTTTCACTAAAAGCAAAAAATGTGAAGTTGGGAACTATCATGCAGAACCCAAAATTGGGTGTGCTTACAGGAGAATTTAAAGTACAGGGAAATGGATATGATCCCCAAACGGCAAATGCAGATTTCAACGGAAATATTTCTGAAATTACCCTTAACAATTATAACTATCACAATTTAAATGCTGAAGGAAGTATCGCAAATAAAAATTATAAAATAAAACTGACACTACAAGATCCAAACCTTGACGCAACAATTGCGGCGAATGGAATATTTTCCGGTAATCTACCTACACTTCATTTAAAAGCAACGATTGACAGCATTAAAACAATGCCGCTTCATTTTACAAGTACACCGGTATTTTATCATGGGGATATAATGGGAGATTTTCAAAATATTAATCCTGATAGCCTTAATGGAAATTTAGTGTTGAGTAATTCTATACTAGTAAATAATGGCAAAAGAATTATATTGGATTCTGTAAAAATAATTGCTGAAGATACCATTGATAACCAAAGTTTACTTTTAAAAACAGATTTCCTTTCGGCATCTATAAATGGGAAATATAAACTCACTCAATTAGCCAGTGTTTTTCAAAAGGCTATGGATCCTTATTTTTCAACTACTCCCGGGAAAGACAGCGTAAAAACAAAGCCTTATAATTTTACAATAAATGCCCATATAATAAATAACCCTACACTTAATACATTAATGCCGGAACTGACACAATTAAAACCAATCTCTTTTTCAGGGAGATTTGTAAGCGACAGTGGATGGAGTGTTTATTTAAAATCTCCACATATTGTTTATGGCACTTCTGTAATTGATTCGCTCAATTTAAATGCAGAAACCAAAAACGGTTCGCTCGCTTTTAATACTTCACTAAGACGATTTAAAAGCGGTTCTTCGCTTAACGTATATGCTACCACGCTATACGGAAAGATTAAAAATAATAATATTGATTTTACCCTGAATATTAAAGATCAAAATTCAAAAAATAAATACACTGTAATTGGCCAACTGGATAAATCTAACTTGAATAAATACATTTTTAGTTTGAGCCCCGATAGTCTTTTATTGAATTACCAAAAATGGACTGTGAACACAGATAATAAAATTCAATTTTTCAATAAGGATATTAATGCGCATAATTTTATCCTTAGCCAGGGAACCCAACAACTAAGCATAAACAGTGCTGGTTCCGGGGTCAATGAACCTTTACAAATTGATTTTAAAAATTTTAAAATCGAAACGATTTCTGGTTTTATTCAAAATGACTCGCTGATGGTAGCTGGCTTAATGAACGGGAATGCTGTGGTAAAAAATATACAAACGGATCCGGCATTCACAACAGATCTTACGGTAAATAACTTAAGTGTTTACAAAGACACAATTGGTAATTTAAACCTCAAAGTAGATAATAATGTTTCGAATACCTATCATGCCGATATAACCCTGGAAGGGAATGGAAATGATGTAAACATTAAAGGGAATTATTTAGTAAAACCTGTTAACAGTAGTTATGATTTTGTGGTAAATATCAAAAGCCTTCAGATGAAAGCTGTGGAGGGATTTAGCAAAGGGCAATTGAAAAATGCGAGCGGAAATCTGTTTGGTAAAATTGCATTGAATGGCAGCCTTGATAAACCCAATATTGATGGCAAAATCCAATTCAATAATACTGCCTTTACGGTAACCATGCTCAACAATGTTTTTAAAATTGATAAAGAAGCGATCGCTATCATTAATAATAATGGAATCATTCTAAATAAATTTGCTATCCATGATATAGATAATAATGCGATTGTAATTGATGGAGCTGTCAACACTACGAATTTTTTAGATTACTCCTTTAATTTGAAAATAAATGCTCACAACTTTCAGGCTATCAATTCTACCAGTAGGGATAACCAGCTTTTTTATGGGAAGATGGTTTTTTCTACCAGACTTACCATAAAAGGAACACCTATTCACCCTATAATTGATGGCGACCTTACCATAAATGATAAAACTGATTTTACTGTTGTGCTTCCACAAAATCAACCGGGAGTAGAAAGCCGTGAAGGTATTGTTCGCTTTGTTGACAAAAGCGCTACCGCAGAAGATTCCCTATTTATGAAACCTTATGATACGCTCAAGACCTCGCCGTTACAAGGTTACGATGTTTCACTCAATATTAAGGTGGACAAAGAAGCTATCTTTAACGTAATTGTAGATGCTGGAAACGGAGACTATTTAAGACTTAAAGGAACCGCACAGTTAACTGCAGGAATAGATGCAAGCGGGAAAATAACAATGGCAGGCTCTTACGAAATTGAAGAAGGTTCCTACGATCTCTCATTTAATTTTTTGAAACGAAAATTTATTATTCAAAAAGGAAGTAGAATTGTGTGGACCGGTGATCCCACAACAGCACAGATCAATATTACCGGAATTTATAAAGCCAATACTGCACCCTATGACCTGGTACAGGATCAAATACAAAGTACCACTTCCAATGCCAATATTTACAAACAAAAATTACCTTTTGAGGTACATCTTATATTACAAGGAGAACTCCTGAAACCACAAATAAGTTTTGACATTGTTCTTCCTGAGGACAAAAATTATAATGTGGCCGATGTGGTTATTAGCACTGTCGAGGCCAAATTGGCACAGATAAGACAGGAGACTGGTGAAATGAATAAACAGGTATTTGCATTGTTATTATTAAATCGCTTTGTAGGCGAAGATCCTTTTAGTAACGGGGCAGGCTCTGCGGGCGCGGGTACCCTGGCTATGCAAAGTGTAAGTAAACTTTTAAGTGCACAATTAAATCAACTCGCTCAAAATCTGGTGCAGGGAGTTGACATAAATTTTGACCTGGCTACCACGCAAGATTATACTACCGGAACTCAACAGGATCGCACTAACCTTAATGTTGGAGTTTCCAAAAAGTTATTGAATGATCGTTTAACCGTTACCGTTGGAAGTGACTTTGAACTTCAAGGCCCCATGCAGGCTAATCAGCAACAAAACAATATTGCAGGAAATATTTCCGTGAACTATAAACTAAGTAAAGACGGAAAGTATATGTTGAGGGCTTATCGAAAGAACGATTATACAGATGTAATACAAGGCTATGTAATTGAAACCGGTATTGGATTTATTATTTCTGTTGATTACAATAAGTTTAAAGAAATATTCAGCACTAAAGAACAACGCAGAAAGAAAAGAGAAATAAGAAAAAAGAATAAAGAGACTCAGGGAACCAATAACAGGAATAATGACAATACTTAAACGGAGCCTGCGTCACCAAAAAGTGAAACAGAATGATGTATAGAAAGATAATATCTTTTTTGATGATACTAACGGTAGGATTATTATCGTGTAACACCACTAAGTTAGTGCCGAAAGGAGATGCATTATATACCGGTGCCACCATAAAAATAAAAGACAGCACACTTTCCAGAAAAGAAAAGAAAAAAGTTATTGACCAGACCAGTTCTCTTCCACGCCCTTTGCCTAACAGTAAGTTTTTAGGAATTCCTTTCAAATTACTTCTATATAATCTTGCAGGGGATACTTCTAAACATAATTTCATCAGGAAATTTTTGAGAAAAACAGGACAACCTCCTGTTTTGTTGAGCAGTGTTAATTTAGACTATAATGTAAAGCTTTTAAAAAATTATCTCGAAAATATAGGTTATTTCCAGGCAGAGGATATTGGAGATACTATAGTAAAAAAGAAAAAGGGGCATGGTTACTATACTCTCACACCGGGACCTGTTTATACAATCAAGGAAGTACATTTTGAAACAGATAGTTCGTCACTTGGAAGCGCAATTCAAGCTACCAGACCGAAAACTATTCTTCATCCCGGAGATCCTTTTAACCTGGAAGTCATTAAAGGAGAACGCTTACGTATAGACGCAATTTTAAAAGAAGAAGGTTATTATTACTTTAATCATGATTATTTATTATTAGATGCAGACAGTACGGTGGGCGACAATGAGGTCAATATGTTCCTGCATGTAAAAAAAGCCACACCGGCAATAGCAAAAAAACCTTACATCATTGATAACGTTTATATTTATCCTAATTATCATCTTAATGAAAGTAGCGCCGATACTACGAATGAAGATAAATATTTGTATAAAGGATATTATATAGTAGATCCGCGAAAGATGTTTAAGCCACAATTATTCCCGGAAGTGATGCGTTTTGATTCCGGAACTGTGTATAATCGCACTGATCAAAATCTCACATTAAGCAGGCTCATCAATCTTGGCGTTTTTAAATTTGTAAAAAACAGATTTGAAAACACACAAAATAGCGAAGACGATACCGGAAGACTCGACACCTATTATTATCTAACGCCATTTCCTAAGAAATCAATTCAGGCAGAAATTTCGGGAAATACCACTTCTGACAATTATTTAGGTTCATTGGTAACTCTTACCTTCAACAACCGAAATACATTTCGGGGTGCAGAACTATTAACTTTTAATGCTAATGTGGGAAGTGAGGTACAATACGTTGCAGATCAAAGCGGGTTTAACACGTACACTCTTGGAGGAGGTGTCTCTTTTGCCATTCCTAAATTTGTAGTACCTTTTTTTAAATTGAATACGACTAATGCTTTCGTACCTAAAACCAAAATTGATTTGAGTTACGATCTTCTTAATCGCAGAAAGTTATATACTTTAAATTCCTTTAACGCACAATTAGGTTACGAGTGGAAACCGAACATAAAAGTTACTGAACAACTCAATCCTTTTGCTATCAATTATGTGAAAGCCCTGAAAGTAACACAGGAATATCTTGACAGTATAAAGGATAATCCCTTACTGAAACATGCCATTGATACACAGTTTATTTTAGGTTCCAATTATACATATACCATAGATCCTTTTGTAAATAATCCCAATGGAACAGGTTTATATTTTAATGGACTGGCAGATTTTTCGGGAAATCTTATAGGTCTTATAACATCAGAAGACCCCGTTAGCAAACAAAAAAGACTTTTTCATGTCCCTATTTCGCAGTATTTGAAAGCACAGGCTGATGTCCGTTATTATTGGGAAATAAATCAAAAAACAAGATTGGCTAACCGTTTTCTTTTTGGCTTCGGATACCCCTATGGGAACTCCCAACAACTTCCATATATAAAGCAATTTTTTATTGGAGGCAATAATAGTATCCGTGCATTCCGCAGCCGATCTATAGGCCCGGGAACCTTCAGGCCTAAAAATGCGGATAGTCTTTCATTTTTCCCCGATCAGTCGGGAGATATCAAACTGGAATTGAATTCGGAATTGCGTTACAAATTCAATAACATTCTGGAAGGGGCTTTATTCATTGATGCAGGAAATATATGGCTTTATCGAAAAGATACCCTTCAACCGGGTGGCGTGTTTAATAAAAATTTCATGAGTCAGCTTGCTGTAGGAACAGGAGTTGGATTACGGATTAATCTAAGTATATTATTATTAAGACTCGATCTTGGAATGCCTTTAAGAGAGCCGTGGTTGCCTGACGGGCAAAGATGGGTAATTGATCAAATTGATTTTGGAAGCAAATCCTGGAGAAGACAGAATTTAGTGTTGAACCTGGCTATTGGTTATCCCTTTTAATTCATTATTAATTCAATCTTTTGAAATTATAAATTAAAAAAATGAAAATAAAAATTATACTCATCCTGTTTATGTCTTATGCTGCCATTAGTTGCAATTCCAATAATGATAAAAAAGCAGATGTTAAAAAAGTAATCTCAGATACCGTTTCCATTTCTAATAATATAACAGATTCTGTAAAAACTGCTATTAATAATAAAATGATCTGGACTGTTAAAAATGATTCCGGTAATGAAAAATTAATTCCACCAACCAATATAAAAATTGACACGTTTTCATCTACACATCTTATTCAATTGATCAATGAAAATTTTCCTGATATTCTTCTCCAATTTATAAGAGTTTCACATGATACTATATATGTAAAGATTCCTGATAGCAGAAAACTTACTCAGGGTATCGGTGATACCGGAGCTGAAAATTATTTGGCTTCGGCAACTTATACTTTGACCGCATCACAGAATATAAAATTTGTAAACATTATAATGGAACCCGGCGACCACGCTGAGCCTGGTGTATATAGCAGGGAAGATTTTAAGAGATTACGGTAATAATTCTTTAGCATAGAAAATTCTTTTCTGAAGTCTTATGAATTAGTATTAGTGGAATAATAATTTTGAAATTCATTAATTTGATTCTTAATTTTCCGATGCTGCAACTATTAAGATTGTTGTTTTACTTTGATACTTATTTTATCTTTATAGAAGTAAATGAGGGCTCCATAAATTTATTAAGGGCTTTTATGAAATCGTAATTTTATTTCAATCATTTATTTTTTATGTATGAAAACATTATTGATTCCCGTTGATTTTACTCCTGCTTCAGAAAATGCGATAGACTTTGCTGTGGAAGGGAGCAGGAAATATTTATATGAGAGAATTATTCTCCTAAAATCTTTTTATACTTCTATGTATGAAAACGTAATTATGGCAGGAGAATTTGCCAATGTGGATCAGCACTATCTTAACAGAATCAGGGAAAAAGAAAAAGAGCGGCTTGATATATTATGCAAAAATTGTAAGGAAAAAGCGGGCGATGGAATTATGATACAATCGTTTGTTAGTGAAATGCCTCTTGTACGAAGTATCCTTCAAATTATAAAATCAGAAAAGCCGGAGATGGTATTATTAGGAAGTGATAACCTCAACAATTTTAATGCTGCATTAGTCTCTGGTAACGTAATAAGCATTGCCAAAAGCAGCCCTGTGAGGGTTTTGATAGTACCGAAAAATTATAAATATAAAGTAGTAAAGGAAGCACTGGCACCTTGTGATTTCAATTTCATTGATAATCTTGATAAAATAAACAGCCTTCGGTCCTCTCCACGCTGGCATGATGTAAAATTGTTGGTTCTCAATGTAAATAGTAATGAATCACATAACAAGCCTGCTGAGAAACACACGAAGGAAGAAAATAATTTGCACGATTATTTAAAGAATTTCCAACACGAAATTTATTATACACGGGCTAAAAATGTTATTAATGGGATATTGAATTTTGAAAAAATAAAGAATGTACAACTGATCATTGCAATGCCCGAACGCTATAGTTTTCTGTACTCCCTAACACATAAAAGCATATCAGAAGCCCTTTATCGAAATACTGTCTTGCCTGTTATGATTCTTAAATAACTTTATTTGATACTCTAAAAAAGTAAGATAATTTCCGTTTAATATTACCCGTTAAATTGGGTCTTAAAAAGCAGAAAAAAGAAAGAATATAATTTAGATAATTTCAAACGGCATTTCCTGAAAACCGTATTATTACTGAACTTTATAAGTAGATTCACGTAATTGATGTAAATTTTTACATTAATTCAAGGTGATAATGATTAAACTTAAAAAAAGTTTTTCTCCGATACAATTTTATTATAAAATATGACGTTTATTTTATACCTTGTAAACCCAAATTAGTTATCCCAGGTTACAATAAATCCAATATTTCTAACAGTTAACTGGTAATAATGAAAACCAAAAAAGAAAAAACTACAGTCCTCTTTGTAAATAAAGACGCTCAGGGTATAAAGCCTATGAAGATTTCGAGCGGCCTTTTACTTAACTGGAAAAAATACCTCGCAGGAATTTTCATCATTTTTTTAGCATTAATCGGAACAATAGTTTATTTAAGCTCACATAGTATTCAGCAACATCAAAAACAGGTAGTACTTACCAAACAGGTTGAAACTTTAGATACTGTAATTGAACAAGTTGATACAAATGCAGTACGGGATAAATTTGCAAATATTGATAAAGAACTTACTACTATAAATGGATATTTAAAGGCCAGGGGTATCAAACCTGTATTTAAAGGACCTGAAGGAGGGGAGCCGGATGATGGCATTATCTCAACAAACGAAATAACTGATTTCTACGCTAAATATTTACATAGAATAGCTTATAATATTGGCTATATTCCTTTAGGCATGCCATATCATGGAATAATTACTTCTACTTTTGGTCACAGGGAAAATCCATTTGGCGGAGGAAACGTGGAAGTCCACAAAGGTCTTGACATAGCAGCTCCTTATGGTGCTCCGGTAAGAGCTATGGCTAAAGGAACCGTTGAATTTGCGGGACTTCGCGGCGGATTTGGAAATTGCATCATGCTCAAACATGGCAATGGATTCGAAACATTATACGGACATTTATCAAAGATCCTTGTAAAAGTTGGCCAACCAATTAATATTGGCGAGCAAATAGGCAGAGTGGGTTCCACGGGGCGTTCTACCGGACCGCACTTGCATTATGAAATTCATCATTACGGCGAAAAAATTAATCCTCAACCCTTTTTAACTCTCAATTAATTATGTTTAAGAAAAACAAAAACCAGGAGCAATCCTTAGAAATCAGTCAACATGAAATCACAACTATCATAGGTGAAGGCTTTGTCTTTATCGGTGAGATAAGAGGTTCTGCCGTTATTAGAATCGAAGGAAAAATAATCGGTAATGTACATGTTGAAAATGGTGTAATATTAGGCGAAAAAGGAAACATTGAAGGCGATCTTCATACCAAATCCGCAATGATATATGGCACCATTAAGGGAAATGTAAAATCTTCTCAACTTGAAATTAAAAAGACCGGCCTTATTAACGGTGATATTTCTACTGATACCCTTGAAATAGAATTAGGGGCACAGTACAACGGTAAATTAAATATGCGCCGGCAGGTAGTTGTTTCAGAACAGCCATCCCAGGTCAAGCATGAGGATGCGCCTACTCAGGTACCTGTCCAGGCAAAAAAAGCATCATAATTAACTTCATATTATCTACTTCTGCTTTTCCTGAATCATCTTTTTGAATAATACCGGATAAGTATTTACCTGTAAACGAATATATAGTCCAGATTACTCTTCTGATAAGATAATCTTTGTCCTTATGTGCTCTTTTCTGAAGAAAACTCCATCTGATTCTCTGATAGTAAAAAAATCCCCTTTTAATCGTAATATTCCTGGCATTTGCCGCATTTGCGTATAATCCCTTGGCAGCCTGATTTAATTTCGTTCCACAAAATAGATTTTATGAGAAAGGTTTTATTTATTGGTGTAATGCCTGCAGGTAGGATTAATTCACTGATTTAGTTATTTACTTTTTTACCATTTAAACTAAAATATTTCCATTTATATAGTAAATATGCATTTACATGTACTATGTTTTGCATAGTACTAATTCTTAGCTATATCTTTGCTATGTAAATGAAATTAAAACAATTAAAAACAAAAAAAATGAAAACGTTAAACAGTAACAAATCAGGAGAAGCTCTTGAAATTGTAAAAAGCATTTTGTATTCCTTTAAAGTATTAATCATAGGATTATTTATTCCTTTTCTATTTGTATTCGGAATCACCTATAATACTCCCAGGCAAGCATCCAAAGATGGAATCAATATCAGCACGCCACCACAGGTAACTTTTGATAGAATCACAGTGGATTTTAACAGGCCTTTATCTGATCAAAACGGATAATCCTTTCATAAAGATATGTTTGCCGGTATCGCGAAGGGTATATTGTAAAGTCCAGACATAGACCCCGGCATCCTGTGGGTCACCATTGATAGTGCCATCCCACTTCTTCGTCCAGTCGTTCGATTCAAAAACCAACTGGCCTAAGCGATTGTAAACTTTGAATTCAAGATTATCTGCTTTAAAAGCATTAAGCGGATAGAGATAATCGTTTAGGCCATCGCCGTTGGGAGTGAAAGCATTGGGAACAGCGATATAACAGCTTTTCAAAACTCTGATATTATTCACTGCCGTATCAGAACAACCAATACCGTCTTTAACGATTAAAGTAACCGGATAATTATTTTCCATTTGAGTGATAGGATATTTTTGGAAAGGTGGATTTTGAGCCGTGCTGATATTTCCGTTTTTAAAATCCCAATAGTAAGAAACGATATCCCCTATACTCTGATTTAGAAATGTTGCGGAATCTTCCGGGCATATAATGGAATCCGTTTCAAATGCAGCTTTTAACTGATTCCCCAAATTGATTTCTTCAGAAACGGTATCACTGCAAAATCCATTTGATACCGCCAGGATAATTGTCTTTTGCCCAAAAGGTGCAAAATAAGTTACCGGGTTTTGCAAAGTGCTGGTTCCATTATAATCCAATCGCCACAACCATTGATCTACTCCATTTCTTCCGTCATGGAGAAACTGAACAGTATCTTCTTTACAGCCTGTCAATACATTATAAGTAAAATTAGCAGAAACGGTATCCTTTATGGTGAAATTGATAGCAGAACCTGCGGGAGTTTCCTGCCCACATTCATCTAATATAGTATTGCCGTCATCGCCTGTTTTTAGTTTTATCTGGTAATTTCCGCCATTTACGATGGGAGTTGATAAATTTACCGTAATGGTTCTTGTTAAATTATTTGTACAATTACCTGTTGCACTTTTTACGTTTATTGGTGAAGGTCCTGTAACCACAAAATCACTTCCATCCGGCGCTATCGAACTACACATAATATTCTTTTTGAAAACCAATTGTAATGATTGTGGGGCACATTGCAAAGCGGTTAAGCTGTCCATTGGCGTAGGCGCCAGAGGCAATATATTTAATAGCAGAGAATCGCCTACAGGAATACTTGTTCCGCAATTATCAAGAAGCGTATTTCCATCTGTACCGGTTTTAATAGTGATAGTATAATTTCCGGGAGGTAATGGATTGCTTAAATCCAACTCAAGTGAATCCATATCAAAACCATTGCAATAAGAAGATGCTGAAATAACGGTAGCGCCGGACGAAATAGTAAAATCACTCCCGTCTGATGCAAGACTACTGCATTTCATGTTTTTATTCAGATTGATATAAAGTTTATTGGCACCGCAAGATGAACTAATACTCTTTAGAGCCGGTTTGGTAGTGTCAGTAATACTTGCCGTGCCGCCACTGAAAGAAAGCGCATAACCGCTTTGTGAATCGGTAAAGTGGCTTACCAATAAAATATATTGATGACCGGCAATCAGTTTGGGCATACTTGCAAATCGAGGCGCATTGCCATTATAAGCTGAAGCGCATTGAATAAAATTGGCACCTCCTGCAGCAGCTCCTGTTGTTCCGGGATCGCCGGCCCAGTTTCCCGATACAATAATATTTTGATTGGTATATACCTGCGTAGGATCAAGGCCGGTAACATCATAAAGTTGCCAGTCGTAATCATCTGTAAGATTATTAGGAGTTATCACAAAGCCTAAAGTTCCTGAAACATAACATGTAAACTTGTACCAAAAAGGATTTTTGTTAGCATAATCTGCACTTCCTGCACCCGAACAACCTGGGACATACAAGGAATTGGAACTGCATATCGGCACATTGCTTTGCTGAAACGTAGTAGTGCCGCAAACCGGAAAAGCAGTCTGGGGTGTTTGGCCAATCGTAGTGCATGTCTGAGCCTCTGTAAACAAAACAGAAAATAAAAAACTTGAAAAAATGATTATCCATTTCACAGGCATACTACTATTGACCAGCAAAAATATCTTTTCGCTGCATATAGAAAGAAATTATTTAAAAGGATATGATTTTTTTATGACAAAAATTTTCTGAGTTATCAGTAATCTTTTTGATTGTTCTTTTAGTATGATTCGCATATGTGAATTAAAAATCACATTTTTTATTTTTTTCAACTAACTGAAAGTTCAAAACTCGTTTTTAGCAATACGATTGAGAAATTAAAGAATTTTTTTCCTACTAATCAAAAATGAATATTGCCCGGTTATTCATAAATATGTCTGATAAAAAATCGTTTACTTCGCAAAACAAAATTTTATCCGGTTGCATTTTCTGCAATTATGACTGATTATTATGGAAATTTATTTAGAAAGAGCCGCAAAAATCCAGCAACGAATTGATGAACTTGTTTCATACAGTGATAATGCTCTTGGTCTCACGAGGACTTTTGGTTCAAAATCATTTATAGAATGCGGCCATAGGATAGCTTCATGGATGCAGGAAGCAGGCCTCGAAACCCGCATTGATAATATCGGGAACATAAGAGGAAAACTAAAAAGTTCCAATTCTGATGTAAAAACCTTTGTAATAGCATCTCATTTCGACGCTACTTTTAATGCCGGAAAATATGATGGCGTTTTAGGAATCATAATGGGACTTAGTATCATTGAGAATTTGCGGGAAAAGAATATTTTGCTTCCATTCAATATTGAAATTATTGCTTTCGGTGAAAAAGAAGGCGTTCGTTTTCATACGGGATATTTGGGTAGCAAGGTATTAGCGGGTAATTTCAAAAATAAATTTCTTGAATTAAAAGACGAAAATGAAAATAAGCTATCACAGACGCTTCAGTCAATGAATTATGATATATCGCGCATTAAGGAAGATGCCATTCCACCGGAAGATTGGATGGGCTATTTTGAAATTCATATAGAACAAGGACCGGTTTTGTTTGAAAAGAATATTCCAATAGGAATTGTAAACTCTATTACAGGTCAAAAAAAAATAGAGATTGACTTTACCGGGGAATCAGGACATGCGGGCACAGAACCGATGAAAATGCGTAAAGATGCATTATGTGCTGCTGCCAAATTTATATCGGGGGTGGAGAAATTTGCATCAAAAGAAAAAAGGAAAATTTTAGCAACAGTTGGGAAAATACAGATTACCGATGCTGCGAGCAATATGATTCCCGGCAATACAAGTTGTTCCCTTGATATAAGAAGTGAGGATGCAAAATTATTATCCGACGCTTATGAAATGATTTATGAGTTATGTGAAAAAATTTGTGACAAAAGAAATATTTATTTTGAATGGAAACTATTGCAGGAAACGGAACCGGTTTTGTGCAATAAAAAACTCAGGAAATTTTTATCCAATTCAATTGAAGAAAAAAAATTAGAAGTTATCAATTTGGAAAGTGGAGCAGTGCATGATGCATCCATTATAGCACCAGTAGCTCCGGTGTGTATGCTGTTTGTAAAATGCCTTAAAGGCAGTGGCCGCAACCCTTTGGAAAGTGTTGAAGATTTTGATATAGCCACTGCTTTAGCAGTCTGCGATCATTTTATTAAACAATTGATCCCGCTAACTGAAAAAGCGGAAAAGAAAAAATAATCTGAAAGCAGCATAAAGTGGATTTTTTTCTTAAAACTCTTAATGCTTTTGTTGGAAAAAGAAAAGATATCAATTTATTCCAGGGTAAAATCCGCTTCCTTCACATCCGCACTGTTTGTACCGATAAACACTTTAAAAGCACCAGGCTCATAAACATATTTCAGATCATTGTTATAAAATTTTAGATTGGCAACAGAAATGTTGAATGAAACAGTTTTGGTTTCCCCGGGCTGCAAAGTGATTTGCTTAAAACCTTTTAATTCTTCCACAGGTCGCACAATGCTTCCAACCATTTGACGGATGTAAAGTTGTACCGTTTCCTTTCCTATACGTGTACCCGTGTTAGTTACATTCACGGAGGCAGTAATTTTCCCTCCTGGTTTCAAAATATGGTTACTTAATATAATATCGCTGTATGAAAATGTGGTATAACTTAATCCATAACCAAAAGGATATAAAGGGGTATTGGGAACATCCAGATAATCTGATTTGAATTTGGTGCCTTCGCCGGGATAATAAGGCCTTCCTGTATTAAAGTGATTATAATAAATGGGAATTTGTCCCACATTACGTGGGAAGCTGGTTGTTAATTTCCCCGATGGATTATAATTTCCAAATAATGCATCAGCCACTGCATTCCCCGTTTCGGTGCCGCCAAACCATACATCCAGTATAGCTGGTACGTGCTTATCTTCCCATGTTAATGTCATTGGCCTTCCATTCATTAATACCAACACTATTGGTTTTCCTGTTTTTACCAAAGCCTTTAATAAATTTTCCTGGCTTTGCTGCAAACCTATATGGCTCATGCTGGAAGATTCTCCCGTCATGTCTGCAGCCTCACCAAGCACGGCTACCACTACATCTGCTTTATTTGCTGTTTCAACAGCTTCATTTATCATTTCCTCAGGTGAACGAGGATCAACAACAATCTCTTTCCCCAATACATTTACACGTTTAATTAAAAAAGTATCATCGCTGATGTTTGCGCCTTTTGCATATAAAATATTCACATCATCACCAACCACATTTTTGATTCCCTGCATAATGGTTACACTTTTTTGCGGATCGCCGGATACACTCCAGGTGCCGAGCATATTTCTTTTGTTATCTGCCAGTGGACCAATCAAAGCAATGGTACCTGATTTTTTCAATGGCAATACCTGGTTGTTATTTTTCAATAATACAAAACAACGCTCGGCAATGTCACGTGCTGCCTTTAAATTAGCATCACTCATAATCTCGGTTTTGGCTCTCTCATCATTGCAGTAACGGTAAGGATCTTCAAACAGGCCGAGTTTATATTTTGCTTCAAGAATTCTTCTGCAGGCATCATTAATTATTTTTACAGGTACTTTCCCTTCCTTTACTAATTGCGCAGCGTATCTTAAAAATTCTTCACCTACCATATCCATGTCAACGCCCGCGTTCAATGCCAGTTCTGCTACTTTCTTATTATCGCCCATACCATGATTCACCATTTCGGGGATGGCAGTATAATCCGTCACTACAAATCCTTTGAATCCCCATTGCTTACGCAAAAGGTCGGTAAGCAACCACTTATTTCCTGTGGCTGGTATTCCGTTTATTGTATTAAAAGAAGTCATTACACTTCCAACTCCTGCATCTACCGCGGCTTTATAAGGAGGGAGATACGCATTATACATTTTTACTTTACTCATGTCAACCGTATTGTATTCCCTTCCTGCTTCTACTGCACCGTACAGTGCATAGTGCTTTACACAGGCCATTACCGTATTATCTTTTGCAAGATTATTTTCCTGGTAACCTTCTACCATCACTTTAGCAATTTGTGAACCCAAAAAAGGATCTTCTCCGGCGCCTTCTGCAATACGCCCCCAACGTGGATCACGTGCTATGTCCACCATTGGCGAATATACCCAGTTCAATCCATCGGCAGTTGCTTCATTAGCTGCGATACGCGCACTCCTTTTGATCAGCGAAGTATCCCAGCTACAAGATAAACCGAGCGGAATAGGAAAAATTGTTTTATGACCATGAATAACGTCAAGACCAAATATCAGTGGAATATGCAAACGTGAATTATTGACCGCAATTTCCTGTGCCTGGCGGATTTTATCTGGTCCTGTAATGCCAAATAATCCACCTACCTGACCATTACGGATTTTTGCATCAACATCTTTGCTCACAACAGTTCCTGTAACAGCACCTCCGGGCGTTACCAGATTAAGCTGACCAATCTTTTCATCGAGTGTCATTTTCTTCATCAACGCACTGATAAAGTTGTTCATTTTAATATTGCTATTTTCTGTTTGCTTATTTTGGGCATAAGTACCAGAACAAGAAATAACAAATAAAAGAATAAGAAATCCTGTAATTTTTTTCATATCAATTCTTTTAATCTTTTAATAAATAAGGTTCTATTGCTTTTTGCCAAATAGCATAACCTTTGGCATTCATGTGAAGTTCATCTTTACCAAAAATATCCCTGTTGGGAGTTCCATCAGCGTTCAACATTTTATGATATACATCCACAAAAGAAGCATGTTTTTTATGCTTTATAAATTCCTGTATCAAAGAATTTGCCTTCGCCATTACAGGCATCAATCTTTGCCGGCTTGGGCTGGGCTTTATTGAAATAAAAACAATAGATGTTTTTTGTGGTAATTTCTCCCTGATAAGAAAAAATAATTTTTTGAAACGATTTAAAACAGAATCGGCAGTAATTTTATCAGAAGAGGCGACATCGTTATCTCCTTCATAAATTACAATCTGTCGTGGCTCATAAGGAAAAACAATTTCATCTGCATATCGTATGGCATCGGGAAAAGTAGAACCTCCAAAACCCCG
Source organism: Hanamia sp. (assembly GCA_035532615.1). Classification (GTDB taxonomy): domain Bacteria; phylum Bacteroidota; class Bacteroidia; order Chitinophagales; family Chitinophagaceae; genus Ginsengibacter. The sequence continues at coordinate 51,726 of DATKQQ010000308.1, read as the reverse complement.
GTTAATTATTTTATATCCAGGAAAATATTTTTGAACATCCGTCCATTTTCTAAAGGAAGAGCTACCGAGAAAAAGAATGGCATGTTTTGGAGGAAAGTGAAGACGATCTTCTTTCTTAAACTGTTGAATCTCGGAATAAAAGGGAGTATTTTGTCCGTTTGCAAAAACAAAACACAGAACTAATAACGCAAAAAGGAATGAAACCCTTTTTAGGAATAATTTATTTTTTATCATCATATCAAGATTATCTTACAAACTTAATTCAGTAAATTAAATATTGCTTTATTTTTTTTTGAATCATTTCTACTTTGCAATCAAAGCGTATTCAACTTCTATTATCAAAAATTATTTAATGCTGCCGATCTTAAAGCGAATTACTTCGATAGCTTCTTTTTCTCTCGATATAATTACATACATGTAACCTTTATAAATCAAGGTATTCGGATAACCATACTGGCCTTCTTTATATAACTCTTTTTTCATTAGAGTATATGGCTTATCAGCGATGATATAATTTTCACCAAACAGCTTTCCATCTTTTGAAACAGAGAGTACCAATGGGGTACGTGCATAATGATGCAACGTGTCAGGTATGCCCACATAATAAAAACGTCTGTCGGGTAAACGCCCGAAATGAAGTTTGCTATCGTTGTCTGTAAAATTTGTTTCAACCGGGAAAGACCAGTGAATGCCATTGTCTTTACTTTCAGTGAGCCACAGTTTTCCCTTCCATCCATTGCCGGTTACTCTTAATAACATGTGAATAATCCCATCATCGGTTTGAAAAAAGGAACCTTCACAAAGAGGAGGCAAACCGCTTTTGGTAGCAGGCGCATAAAAGGACGCGGGATTATCCTGGCTGTATAAAGAATCCGGATAAAAGCTACTCATCTTCCATCCGGATAATCCACGATAATCATCAGTATAAGGAAAAGTAAAATTTCCACAGATGATTAGCCTTCCATTTTTAGTTTTCTCAGGACCAAGATTAGGGTTTACAGGAACATGCATATTTATCTTTTGGCTCCAGTGCTTGCCATCGGTTGAAATTTTTGCCCAAAGGTGAGTGTTGGTTTTATAAGGCGAATATTCACCATAATAAGCTACCAATGTATCGTTGAACTGGTGAAAACCCGCAGCAGTCAAAATATTTAGGGGTATCTCCATTATAAACAGAAGGATTAGCCAGAACCTTTGGTTTTGACCAGGGATGGAAATCTTTTGAGAAAGAGAACAAAATTCTTTGCCTCGGTTGATCTTCACCCACAAACCCATTGCTCCATATTGCAATGAATTTATTTTTAAAACGCGTAATAGATGCGTGATGAGAATAGGTCCACGTGCTATCGGGCAGATAAACCATGGTTGTTTCAATAGGAAGATGAGGGATATTTCTAGCTGCTACATAATCATTTCTTATTTCCGTTTTCTGAGCGATGCATATTGCGGGTAACGATAATAACAGTATTGTATAAACGCTTTTTATATTCATTATTATAGATAAAAGTTTTTGTAAAAGTACAATTGTCATTCTATCTGAAATTGATAATTTTGGTATTGGATATTTTTTCTATTGATTTGTAACTGATTGTTCATTCGACGCACAGGCTTTAACTACACTGAATCCTGGCGTTTTATGTATTATTAATTTAAGATCCACTATAAGTGTTATATCATAAAGTTGTACTTTGCAAATCCAATTTTTATTAATTAATTTTTTTTCAATGAGGACAAAAACAATACATTACATTTTGGCTTTTGGGTTATTGATTTTATTTTCCATGGATGCAGGTAAAAGCAATGCCCAATCTTTCAGATCAGAAAACCTGTTTTACTTAGTGGGTTCACTTGAAAGTTACCAGTCTTTTGTGCAGCATGCTGATGAAATCTCTATAATTTGCCCGGATGTTTACCAGATAGATAGCGTGGGCGTAATTACAGGCGAAGTGGACAGGCGAATACTGGAACTTGCGCAAAAAAAAGATATTAAGGTGATGCCTCTTTTTGCTTCCTTTAACCAAAAGGGAATTCATGTATTATTGAATAATGAAGCTGCCAGGAAGGAAGCCATTAGACTTATGCTTTTTTATGCGCGTGAGTTCCATTTTTATGGTTGGCAGTTTGATATTGAAGGTATTTTTTTTACTGATAAAGATGCATATACTTCTTTTTTTAAACAAACCGCTGACAGCCTGCACAAATATGGATTTGCTATTTCAAGTGCAGTTGTAAAGTCGGACCAGCCGGCTCCGGAAAGTTCCAATCCTGCCTATCAACGTTTTTTATATGAAAACTGGCGTGGAGCATTTGATATACCTGCCATTGCAGCGGCCAGCGATTTTATTTCCATCATGACTTATGACCAACACACAGCATACACACCACCGGGGCCGGTAGCGGGCATGCCTTGGATGAAAAGGATAGTGACTTATTTACTGGATTCAGGTATCCCGGCTAATAAAATTTCATTAGGAATTCCTGATTATTCAGATTACTGGTATCCCACCGATGGCAATGGTGGTCCACGCTCTACACGCGATGAAATTAGTTATGCTTCCGCAAAAGATTTGCTCGATAGGTACCAGGTTTCTACCCAATGGATGGCAGATCAGCAGGTATCTTATACCCACTGGGAAACAGGTGGCATTTTTAACTGGCTGTTTATAGAAGACGCAAGGTCGTTTTTGCCTAAATTTAAACTGGCGGTTACCAATCATTTGCGTGGAATATCGGTGTGGGTACTGGGTTCTGAAGACCCGGAGGTGTGGAACGTACTTAAAAAGGAAGCAGTTACTGTTAGAATTAAATAAAAGTTTGTTTGTAATGGTACATTAAAATTTTTCGTGTAACAATCTGTTCGAAAAATTATTTACTCATTAAGGGGATGATCTCCCCTCTTGCCTCATCATGGATTTGAAAATAATGCGTATAAGTTTGCAAGATTAATATAGAGGATTATAAAAACTAATTCTCCAGTTGCAAAAGGGATTCATTATTCGCTTACTGCATCAACAATTTTTTCTAAGCTCACGAGTTTCCCTGAAGCAATTTTCACCAACTTGAAGCATAAATAAAAAACTTCCTGATTTTTTACCAGGAAGTTTCTATGTAAAAAGGTTTTAAAATTTTCTAGCCAAACAATCCTCCTTTTTTCAAAGTACGGGTTCCTTCGCCTATTTTAAATCCGTTATTATAAATAGCAATTTTGTATTCTCCGGTTTGGAATTTACTGTTTTGAGACCATTCTACGCTCACCGGCTGCTTTTCTCCCTGTACATAATTGATCTGAATTTTTTTAGTATATGGTAACTGCACTCCATCGCGTGTAGTAAAGGTGCCTGAGCCCAATGCCTCAACAGAAACCGGCTTACCATCAGGGGCAGTGATACAAACATAAATATCCTGGGGGCCAGTCTGAGTAATTCTATTTTGATCTATTGTAAATGTCATTTTCAATTTATCTACTCTTTTTGCATTTGTGGTAACTTTTTCTTTACCACTCTTTTTATCTTTTATCCCTTCAATAGTGAAATCAGAAGCATGCAAAGTAGAACCTATTTCAATTACGTTTTGTTTTTGTGTAATAACCTGGTTGGCAGAGTCGTAATTTTTTTGCGCTACATCTCTTTGTTGAGTTACCACCCTGTTATTTTCTGTTAACTGGGCGTTAGCCACGGTAAGAGAATCTATCTGTGCTGTGTAGGTTTCTATGTTACCTTTCAATTGGGCAATCAATCTTCTTGCTTCATCAAGTTGTGCTGCAGTTGCATTTTTATTATGTATGATAGCGCGCACTCTTGCCTGAAGATCCTCAATACTTTTATCTTTTGTTTTTAAAAGACTGTCGGCTTTTGAATTGCTGGTTTTAAGAGCATCGAGCCTGAGAGCAGCATCATCTAATTCGCGCTGCAATTCATTTTTAGCAGAATCGCTGTTTACAACTTGTGTTGTAAGATCTTGCTTTTCTTTGTTGGTTTTATTTTTGTCAAATATGATGTATCCCCATGTGGCCAGTAGGGCGATAATCAGGATGGCAGTTAAAACATTGCGGCCAGTGTTGCTTTTGGTTGTTTTTACCTCTTCCGATTGACTTTCAGGAAAGTTTTCGTAACTCATGATGTAAGTTTTATTGTGATTTAGTATAATACGTTTTACCCAAAATCATGCCAAATAGTTAAAGGTTGACTTGATTTTGAAAATAGATTGATTTCGACACAAGTTAAGTGTAAATTTTTATCTTTGAAAAATGAGCACAAATTCTATCATTAGCGAATGGCAAAAAAATAATTTCAAACCAGTTTATTGGCTTGAAGGAGAAGAAGAATATTTTATTGATAGTGTAATGGAATATGCCGAAAAGAAAATTCTTTCACCTGCAGAAGCCGAATTTAACCAAACCGTTTTTTATGGTAAAGATGCTAACTGGGCCGATATTGTAAATGCCTGCAGGCGATATCCCATGTTTGCGGAAAGGCAGGTGATTTTATTGAAAGAGGCACAGCAAATGAAAGACTTAGAAAAACTGGAATCATATATTGAAAATCCATTGCTCTCCACAATTTTAGTAGTTTCCTACAAAGGAAAAACATTAGATGGGAGAAGCAAGTTTTCAAAATTAATAAAGAAAAAAGGCGAAGTTTTTTTATCGAAAAAAATTTATGACAATCAATTGCCCACATGGGTAAGCACTTATTTGCAGGCAAACGGTTTTCAAATAAAACCCAAAGCTCTGCATTTATTAGTAGATCATATTGGTAATGATCTTTCTCGAATAGTAAATGAAATTGATAAGCTATCCCTAAATTTAGATAACGAAAAAAACATCACCGAAGATGATATCGAAAAATACATAGGCATCAGCAAAGAATATAATATTTTTGAATTGCAAAATGCCTATAGTAAAAAAGATCAGGCAAAAGCCATCCGTATCATTCAATATTTTGAAGCCAATCCCAAAGCGGTTCCTATTCAGTTAATTTTACCCTCTTTATATTCCTATTTTTCTAGAATATTACCACTTTATCAAATGGCTGATAAAAGCGAAAGGTCGCTTAAGCCCTTGTTTTCTTTTAATTCGCACCTGGTGGACCAGGTTTTGGATACTATCAAAAATTATTCTTTTTCCCAGGTAGAACAAATCATTATTTTATTACATGATTCTAACCTAAAAAGTATTGGGATTAATAGTGCCGGCGTCTCTTCAGGAACCATTATGAAAGAACTTTCTTACAAAATAATCAACTGCGGGAAATAAATTTTTCTTTTATTCCGATGTGCTCCCATCTCTTACCCTAATACGTTTTTTGTGCCTGTTCTTTTCCTGGTATTCCAATACTTCTTTAGGCACAATTTTTTTCATAGCTGAATCAGGAACAAAAACGTTTGCTGTATTAAATTGGTCCTTTTCTAAATAGCCTCTGTCATAATTTTCTGTTCTTATTATTTTTCCACTATTCGGATCATAATAAGTCCATTCTCCGTCTTTTACGCTATAAGGTTGGGCTTTTATAATTTTATAACTTACAATTTGATCGTTGTCGTTACCATAAATAGGAATCGTATCATAAGGTTCATCCGGATTATAACCCCGCCAGTTTTCTACTCTCAACAAATCGCCATATTGAGTAAAATATTCTGATTTCCCATCTTTATCACCGTTTTTATAATTTTCATAAGCTATGAGATCTCCCATTAAAGTATATTTTCTCCAATGACCTTCTTTTTTCCCGTTTACAAAAATCCCTTCTTCTTCATATCCCGGCTCTCCGCGCAAAGGATCTACATGTATTACCCATTTCCCTTGTTTCAAACCATTATTATCAATTGCATTGAGTGTGTCTCCTTTAGGCGATATTTTATAAGATTTGTATTGTGCATTGGAATTAAAAAGAGTAAACTGCAATGCCATAAATAGCAAGAATATTTTTTTTGCCAGTCTGATATTGAGCTTCATAATTAGATATTTAAGTGTTTTCTGCTTTCAAAATTACCAAAAATAACCAAGGGCCGTCCTTTGAATAATGGGTATGAAAAAATTTTAACTTACATATTATTAATGCAATAACTATTCCGAAGAAGAATTATTGTAAAAATGAGTTTTAATTCGGCGTAAACGATCAAAGAAATAAATTGGTGTTTCCACTTTTTATGCTAAAAATTAATATTTCTTTAAACTTCTGAAATAGTAAACGGTTAGGCATTATTATTTCTATCTTTCCACATATCTGGTAATTATATTTTTTAGTAAAAAACTCCATTATGAAAATAAATATCAAGACATTAAAATTCAGGGCGAAGAAAGGCTTGAAAGATTATGTAATCGAAAAGGTAAATAAGCTGTCGCGCTTTGATGACAGGATAATGAGTGCAGAGGTAACATTATCGCTCGATGCAGCTAATATTCCTGAAAACAAGATCTGCGAAATAAGATTAATAGTACCGGGATATGATGATTTCGTTAAGAAAAATGCTGTCACATTTGAGGAAGCACTCCTTACTTCGGTAGATGTTCTTCAAAAGATTTTACAAAGAAAAAAAGTTCAGGCTTAAAAAGAGATTTTAATATTGAATATCTGCTTCAATAGGGTAGTGGTCCGAATAAGGAACATGAATTACCCGGAACTGATTTATTTTTAATTTTTTATTTGCCAGGATATAATCTATCCTAAGTGTTGGTGAAATATAGCGATAAGTACGTCCGATCCAGGAACCCTTTTTCAGAAATGCGTCCTGGAGGTTTCCCTTAATAATGAAGTAGGTATTTGAATTGGGGACATCATTAAAATCTCCGGTGAGAATGACAGGGTAAGGGCTTTCAGCTATTTTTTGTTTCATCATTTGCGCTTGCAGATAGCGATACCAGTAAGCTCTTTTTAGTTTAGAAATTATATCTCTGGAATCATTAAATCCCGGATCCCGTGCACGTTTTATCCTTGATAAACTTTGGAAGTCAGAATTCCCAAATTGTACAGATTGCAAATGAGTCGTAAATATTCTAAAGGTATCTTTCCCTCTATTTATATCAATATAAATGAGATGTTCGGCCTGTGTATGCTTTCCATAACTAAATGAAGCAGAATCTATAATCGGATATTTAGAAAATATAGCCACCGCTTTGATTATATGTCCTGAAGATATTTCCGTAGGCTTTACAAAATAATAGGGATATCCCATATTCACAATCGTAGAAACATTAGAATTGGAATCCTTGATATTTTGAATATCAGAATATTCCTCAAAACATAATATATCTGCATTCTCTCCTTTAATAACATTCATCATATAAGGCTTAAAGCTGCTTTCGCCACTGTTGGTTTTTTCTAATTCCTGACCCCAACTTTCTGTATTCCAATGAAATATTCTCAGTGTATTTGGTTTTTTATCGATAGAAAATTCTTTCTGAAAATGAAAAGAAAAAACGGCGGCTATCTGTTGAGTGCCAAGCAGCAATGCTATTACAGAAACCCAAAGCCATTTCGATTTTAATATTATCCATAAAATAATAAAGAAAAGCATTGCGAAGAAAAGTAAAGGGAAGGCTAATCCCGGTAAGGCTACAAACCAATTAGTACCTGTATTTACAAAAGGTACCAGGCACACCAATAGATAAAGAATTATTATAAAAATATTAATAAGAACCAGGATTTTTCTATAAAAAGGGCGCCTGTAATCGAACATATAAATATCATTTCCTTAAATCGGACGTGAAATTACAATAGGAAACATTAAAAGGTTATTAATTTTTAAATCTGTTAACTTTTGAGTTTGATTTGAGAAAGTTGCCAATCCCGAGGGTGTTGTTTCAGTTTAAAGAAAATACCTTTTCTAAAGTTCGCAACCTTATAATAAGAACAATTGATTTTTTAATTGGGATTGCTTATAATACATTTGACATATCTTATGTGCCATAAATAAAATAATGATAACATCTTTAAGAAAAATTTTAAAAAGATCTTTTGACAGGATTAGCAATGAAAAAATCAAGTACAATTTTTTGCAGGCAGTACCGTTTTGGGTTGCTTCTTTGATTGCCGGTTTAATGGCGGTATCTTATTCACGGGCATTTGCTTTTCTTGAATCTGTAAATTTAAATATCCTCCTGCATCACGGCTGGGTAATTTTTATTTTAACTCCTGTATGTTTTATAATCGCCTGGTGGCTGGTGGTTCAGTTTGCACCTTATGCAAGAACAAGTGGCATTCCACAGGTAATGGCTGCTGTAGAATTTGCTACAACCAATTATGATAAAAAAATAAAAAAATTACTTAGCCTGAAAGTGTTTTTTGTAAAATTAGCTTCCGGACTTTTAATGATTTTAGGAGGAGGCGCAGTAGGAAAGGAAGGACCAACTATTCAAATGTCGGGCATCGTCTTTAGGAAAATTAATGAATGGCTACCCAAATGGTGGCCTCCCGTATCAAGGAGCAATATGATAACGGCCGGTGCTGCTGCGGGTCTTGCTGCGGCTTTCAACACGCCATTAGGAGGAGTTGTTTTTGCCATAGAAGAACTTACCAAAACTCATTTGAGTTATTTTAAGACCGCTTTATTTACAGCAGTTATTATTGCAGGGCTTACTGCCCAGGCAATCTTAGGCCCATATTTATATTTGGGGTTTCCTAATATTTCCGGTATTTCCAATTCAATGTTCTTTCCTGTAATAGTAGTTGCCACGGTTGCGGGATTAATGGGGGCTTATATGTCAAAAATTATTTTGATACTCTTTAAATGGAAAAAGAATTTTAAATTTCGCTATCAGCATTTGATCTATGTATTTGCATGTGCTATCATTACGGCAACTATTGCTTTTTTTATTGATCCCAAAATACTGGGATCAGGTAAGGGAATTATGTTGACAACATTATTTACTTCGGATAAATATGTTCATTGGTACACTTCGATATTCAGGACTTTAGGACCGGTATTAAGTTTCAGTACTGGTGCTTCTGCAGGTATTTTTGCGCCTTCTTTAGGTGCAGGAGCCAGTGTGGGTTCTTTTATGGCAGGCCTTTTTCATGCTTCTGCATCGAATGCTAATTTATTGATCCTTGGAGGTATGGTTGCGTTGTTAACAGGGGTAACCCGTACCCCTTTTACATCGGCAATTCTCGTCCTTGAAATGACTGACAGGAATAGCGCCATTTTTTATCTGATGATTGCAGGATTAGTAGCAAGTGTTGTGGCCTTGCCGGTAGATAAACATTCCTTGTATGACCATTTAAAAGTTCAAAGTATCTATGATTTGACCCGTGAAAAAGAAAGTCTGCCGATAGAAAATGAAGATACGGAATTCCAAACTACGAATGCAGTAGAACTGCCAAAAAAATGAATGTTTAAAAAAATGATTTTGTGAAGAAAGTAGCATTTTCTGATTTAAAAAAATTCTATGATTCTTTATGCCTTTTTTCCAAAACTTCGATTACATCATTAAGTTCTTTGTTTTTTGCCTGTAATAAAATAAGATAATGAAATAATAAATCGGCTGCTTCATTCAGAAATAATTTAGTATTATTATCCTTGGCTTCAATTACCAATTCAACAGCTTCTTCTCCTACTTTTTGGGCCATTTTATTAATTCCGTTTTTAAAAAGAGTAGAGGTATATGATCCTGAGAGGGGATGTTTTTTTCTTCCTTCAATAATCTTTTCAAGAGTACGTAAAAAATCTTTTCCGGTGTTTTCTTCATTAAAACATGTCTCTGCACCGGTATGACAAACATTACCATCTGGCTTTGCTTTTATTAATATGGTATCAAAATCACAATCCAGTTTTACATCCACTACGTGCAAATAATTTTTGCTGGTTTCGCCTTTTACCCATAAACGATTTTTGCTACGGCTATAAAAAGTTACAAGGCCAGAGTCAATTGTTTCCAGAAAAGCTTCATAGTTCATGTAGCCAAGCATCAGCACCACATTAGTAGATGAGTCTTGGATGATCGCCGGAACAGTATGACTGGATGATTTTGCAAAATCAATCTTTTGCGCCAAACCAGAGAAGTCTTTTTTCATGTTTTGATATTTTTTTAATTAACCACGAATTTCATTAATTAGCACGAATTATTTTTTTTATTAGAACTATTTACAGTAAAACAATAAATATTGAGAACTCCCATTTTTATTTTTTAAGCTTCACATTATTTAAACTTTCCACACTTCTTACATTTATGTTCTTTTTAGCCAGATATTCTTTCAATTCGGGGATTTTAATTTCTCCAAAATGGAAAACACTTGCTGCCAAAGCAGCGTCAGCATTAGCTTTAATGAAAACATCTGAAAAATGATGCATATTACCTGCACCTCCTGAAGCTATTATAGGAACCAAAAAGTTTTGAGAAAATAACAAAGTGATATCTTCAGAAAATCCATTTTTAGTACCATCACTATTCATTGAAGTCAGTAAAATTTCTCCTGCTCCCAAATCTATCGTCCGCTTTGCCCAATCATAAGCCAGGACATCAGTTTTCACTCTTCCCCCGTTCAAATAAACATACCAATTCCCGTCATCTTCTTTTTTCGTGTCTATTGCTAAAACCACGCACTGACTTCCAAATTCCTTTGCCATCAAATTAATTAAATGCGGATTTTTAAAAGCTGCTGAATTTATAGAAATCTTATCCGCACCGTTTTGTAATAATTCATACGCATTTTCCACAGAAGTAATTCCTCCGCCAACCGTAAAAGGAATATTGATATTTTCTGCAATTTTCTTTACAAGTTCTGCAAATGTTTTCCTTTTTTCAATGGTGGCTGTAATATCAAGAAATACCAATTCGTCTGCACCCTGCGTAGAGTAATACTTTGCCAGTTCAACAGGATCGCCTGCATCACGAATGTTTTCAAAATTAATTCCTTTTACAGTTCTGCCATCCCTAATATCAAGACACGGTATAATTCTTTTTGCAAGCATTATTTATTCTTTATAAAATCTTCGATTTGTTCCAGGCTTATTTTCTTTTCATAAATTGCCTTACCAACAATAGCACCCTCACATCCTATAGCCTGTAAAGTAAGCAAATCGTCATAACCAGAAATACCGCCACTGGCAATAAGATTCAATGCCGGAAATTTGGATAATATTTCTTTGTAAAGCTCAACTGCAGGCCCTTTCATCATACCATCTTTTGAAATATCTGTACAAAAAATCTTTTTGATTCCTTTTGAAATTATTTCTTTTATAAAAGCAAAAACATCAATACCGGTTTCTTCTTCCCATCCGCTAATTTTTATCTTTTTGTGTAACACATCTGTACCCGGTAAAAATTTTTCCGCACCAAAGTCAATAACCCATTCTGAAAATAAATCTGGATTTTTTATCATTATGCTCCCGAGGCTCACAAAGGAAGCGCCGGCATTAAAAACGGATTTCAGATCATTGGTAGTTTTTAATCCTCCCCCAAAATCAATAATAAGAGAAGTACTTTCTGAAATATTTTCCAATGTCTTCACATTCTTTAAACTCTGCCCCCTTGCACCATCAAGATCAACAACGTGTAATCTTGTTATTCCGTTAGCTTCAAAACTTTTGGCAACTTCCACCGGATCATCATGGTAAATTATTTTTTTTTCGAAATCCCCTTTTTCCAATCTTACACATTTTCCATCTATAATATCAATTGCAGGAATGATCTCCATCTATTTTAATTTTAAAAAATTAGAAAGTATTTTTTCTCCGGCATCAGCTGATTTCTCTGTATGAAACTGAACCCCGTAAAAATTATCTTTTTGCATTGCTGCACTGAATGGGTTCATATATTCAGTAGTGGCAATAGTTTGCGCAGATAGTTCTGCATAGTAACTATGTACAAAGTAAACAAATGAATTTTCATCAACTCCTTTCATTAATTCAGATGAAAGATTATAGATATTATTCCAGCCCATGTGAGGGATCTTGAAATGAACCTTATCTTCCTTCTGAGAAGAATCATCAAATTTCTTTACATCAGCATCGAAAATTCCAAGGCATTTGGTATTTTCTTCCGCACTGAAATTGCATAATAATTGTAATCCAAGACAAATGCCCAAAACAGGTTGTTTTAAGGACATGATCAATTGATCAAGTTTTTTTTCTTTTAAATATTCCATTGCTGAGCCTGCGTTTCCCACGCCGGGGAAAATTACCTTATCAGCGGAAATAATTTTTTCTTGATTGTCAGTTACGACTGCGTTTATACCTAACCGTTGCAGCGCGTAAAGAACACTTTGAACATTGCCAGCATTGTATTTTATGATAGCAATGTTCATAATATTCCTTTGGTAGTAGGTAAATTATTATTTAAAGGATCTCTGCGAATGGCCATTTTAATAGATTTGGCAAATGCTTTGAATATCGCCTCTATTTTATGATGCTCATTGGTACCCTCGGCTTTTATGTTGAGATTGGATTTAGATGCATCAGAAAAAGACTTGAAAAAATGATAAAACATTTCTGTTGGCATTTCTCCTATCTTCTCTCTTTTAAAATCTGCATCCCAAACCAACCAATTCCGGCCACCAAAGTCAATCGCCACCTGCGCAAGACAGTCGTCCATTGGCAACAGAAAACCATATCTTTCTATTCCGCGCTTATCACCTAAAGCTTTTGAAATAGCTTCACCGAAAGCCAGAGCCACATCTTCAATCGTGTGATGCTCATCAATATGAAGATCACCTTTACAATGAATTTTAAGATCTATTCCTGAATGCCTGGCAACCTGTTCGAGCATGTGATCAAAAAACCCCAATCCTGTTTCAATATCTGCCTTGCCATTCCCATCCAGGTTAATTTCAACTACTATTTTTGTTTCATTTGTATTTCGCGAATGGATAATTTTTCTTTGAGGAAGTTTTAAAAACAGATAAATATCTTCCCAGCTTTGTGTTTCAAGCGCAATCACTTCATTAAGCTCTTTTTTGGAAACCGTTATTTCCGAACTCCCCAATTCCTGGAAATTATTAATAAAAAAAGCGTGGCAGCCCAGGTTCTTCGCAAGCTCTACATCTGTAAGTCTATCGCCAATTACAAAGGAATTTTTGAGATCGTATTTCTCTTTATCAAAATAATGTTTCAACATTCCAATGCCCGGTTTTCGTGTGTCCTTCTTTTCGCTAGCAAAGGTTTTGTCAATTAATATTTCTGAAAAAAGAATTCCTTCATTCTCAAAAGTTTTGACCACAAAATTTTGTATTGGCCAAAAAGATTCTTCAGGAAAAATATCTGTTCCTAAGCCATCCTGGTTGGTAATCATTACCAGCTCATAATCCAGTTCCTTTGCAATCTTTGAAAGATTTTGAAATACATTGGGATAAAATTCCAGTTTTGAAAATGCATCCAATTGGTTGGTTACCGGCGGTTCTAAAATAACAGTGCCATCTCGGTCAATAAATAAAATTTTCTTACTCATAATTTTTTAAAGCGTTTATTAAAGTTTGGTTTTCTTTGGGAGTACCAATCGTTATTCTTATACAATTTTCACACAAAGGTTCCTTGCTTCTGTTTCTTACGATGATCCTTTTCATTAACAGATGTTGGTAAAGTTTATCTGCATTATCTACTTTTGCCAATATAAAATTGGCATCGGAAGGATAAATAATTTGCACAAAATTAAATTGTTTTAACTGTTGACTTACCCAATCCCTTTGTTCCACAATATTTCTAATATTCGCATTTACCTCTTTAATTTTTGTCAAAGCTTGCATTCCTAATTGCTGTGAAGACTGATTAATATTATATGGAGGTTTTACATTATTAAAGAGATTAATTATTTTTTCCGAAGCGAAACCTAGCCCCAATCTTAATGCTGCCAAGCCCCAGGCTTTGGAAAGGGTATGCATTACAACCAGGTTCTCATACTCTGTCAATTCCTGGAGAAAGGGTTTTTGCCTTGAAAAATTAATATATGCTTCATCAATAATTATAATTCCAGAAAAATTATTCAGCAACAATTCGATATCCATTCTATTGAAATTATTACCGGTAGGATTGTTAGGAGAACAAATAAAAATCAACTTTGTATTTTCATTTATCGTGGATAAAATTTCTTCCACGTTCAATTGAAAATCCTTTGTAAGCAATACCTCACGAACTTCCACATCATTTATATTGGCACAAACTTTATACATTCCATATGTTGGTGGACAAATAACAACATTGTCTGTTTTAGGCTTGCAAAAAATCCGGAAGGCAATATCAATCACTTCGTCACTTCCATTCCCAATAAAAATATTCTGCGGCGGTACGCCTTTTATCTTTGAAAGTTCAAGTTTCAATTGCCATTGTAAAGGATCCGGGTAACGATTAAGGCTCAGTCCTTCATTTTCGCCTTCAGTAGATAGTAGAACCGGCGACCCATATCCGTTTTCGTTAGCGTCTATGAAAATTTCTGCATTTCCGCGGTATTCACTTCTTGCAGAAGAATAAGGCTTCAACTTTTTAATATTATCCCTGACAAGATTTTCTAAATTAAATTTTTCCATTATCAATTTTTTTTAGACGAATACTAACAGCCTTTTTATGTGCAATCAGCCCTTCGGCTTCGGCCATCTTTTCTACTGCGTGACCAATACTTTTTATCCCGGTAGCATTTAATTTTTGAAAAGTAATTTTCTTTACAAAACTATCAACTGAAACCCCGCTAAACGTTTTTGCCAATCCATTGGTTGGTAAAGAATGATTTGTCCCCGAAGCATAATCACCTGCACTTTCAGGGGAGAGGTTTCCCAGGAAAACACTTCCTGCACTTCGTACTTTTTCGGAAAGTTGTTCTGCATTTTCTGAAGCAATTATTAAATGTTCCGGTGCATAATCATTTAGAAAATCAAATGCTTCTGCTTCATTCTTCATCACTATAAATCTTCTGTTCAAAAAACTTTTTTCAATCAGTTCCAACCTTGGAAGAAGCGGCAATTGTTTATGAATTTCCTGAATTACTTTTTCAATTATTTGTTGGTTTACTGCTACAAGAATAACCTGGCTATCGGCCCCATGTTCCGCCTGGCTTAATAAATCTGACGCCACAAATTCAGGTACACAACTTTCATCAGCATAGATTGCTAACTCACTCGGTCCTGCCAACATATCAATAGCCACTCCATCTATATTCACTAATTTTTTAGCACAGGTTACATATTGATTCCCGGGACCCAAAATTTTATCAACTTTTTCAACCGTTTGTGTTCCATAAGCCATTGCTGCAATTGCCTGTGCTCCGCCACCCTTATAAATATTTTTGATTCCAAGAATATGGGCCACAAATAAAATTGTTGGAGTTACATCTTCATTTTTATTAGCAGGAGTGGTTACTAAAATATTTCTACAGCCTGCAATCTGTGCGGGAATTGCAAGCATCAACAGAGTGGAGAATAATGGCGCACTACCACCCGGAATGTATAATCCGACTTTTTCTATAGGCATATTTTTGCGCCAGCAAAAAACGCCTTGAGACGTTTCTGTTTTTTTGACTTTTACTACCTGCTTTTTATGAAACTTTTCAATATTTTTCTTTGCAAGAAGTATAGCTTTTTTCAAATCCTTATCAATCTTCTTTGCTGATTGTGAAATTTCATCTTCAGTAACCCATAAATTATGCGGAGCAAATCCATGAAATTTTTGAGAATAATTTTTCACGGCATCATCGCCATAAGTTTTTACGGTATTGATAATTTCCAACACTGTCCCTTCTAATTCCTTTGAATTTATTTGTGGCCTCTGCATCAATTGTGGCCAATCATTTCTCGAAGGATTTTCAACTATCGCATTCATCATTTTATTTTTTATGAGATCATTTTTTCAATAGGTACTACCAGTATTCCTTCTGCTTCAAATGATTTTAATTTCTCAATCACCTGCCAGAAATCATTCTCATTCACAACACTCTGCACGCTACTCCATCCGGTTTCAGCAAGGGGAACAATGGTGGGGCTTTTCATTCCTGGCAATAAGGCACAGATATTTTTCAACTGGTGATCGGGGGCATTCATCATAATATATTTATTATTCTTCGCCGCTTTTACCGCATTTATTCTAAGTAATAAATTATCCAGTATTTTACTGTTTTCCTCATTCAAATTTTTGTTTGCTACCAAAACGGATTCTGAATTTAAAATTACTTCTACCTCTTTTAAACCGTTTGTAAACAAGGTGCTACCGCTGCTCACCAAATCACAGATGGCATCAGCCAAACCAATACCCGGAGCTATTTCCACAGAACCGCTGATTTCATGTATTTCAGCTTTTATATTTCTCTCATCCAGGAATTTTCGTAATAATATTGAATAGGAGGTAGCAATTTTTAATCCGTTCAAATCTTTGGCGTCAGCATACTTAATGCTTTTGGGCACCGCAATGCTTAACCGGCAACGCCCAAAACCAAGTTTACAAACAATATCCACTTCTTTATTTTTTTCAAAAACAACATTTTCACCAACTATGCCTACATCAGCTACATTATCAAAAACATATTGAGGAATATCATCGTCCCTTAAAAAATAAGCTTCCGCAGGATAGTTAAAAGCCTGTACTTTTAACTGTCTGTTCCCATTATTAAGCTCAATGCCGCATTCTTTTAATAGCTGTAAAGAATGCTCATGCAGTCTGCCTGATTTTTGAATAGCGATTTTTAGCATTTGATAATTTTTAAAATCAAAAAAGGCTCACTTTTCAGTAAGCCTCTTTTGAAATATGTTTGTTACATACAAATCAACACAGCTTACCTATTGGTAAAAAAATGATGATGGTGTATGTGAATATTTTGATTCATTTGAGACGCAAAGTAAAGAATGAAAATTTGTTTGAACAAAAAAACTTTTGTGAAAATTAAAATGGCTCTACTGAAACCCCCAACCCAAATCCCTTTGAATAGATTATTTTTCCATAATCAAACTCTACCCCTTTGGCTGCATCTTCTGCAAGAAGCAGCGGGCCATCCATATCCACGTAATCGAGTAAGGGTAACAGTTGCGCGATAGCGCCGGTTCCAATAGAACTTTCATTCATACTCCCTACCATTACTTTCATTCCAAGTTCACGGGCATTTTCTATCATGCGCCGTGCGGCAGTGATGCCGCTGCATTTGGTAAGTTTAATGTTGATTCCATGAAAATGGTTTTTGCATTTTACAATGTCACGCTCTGATACACAACTTTCATCAGCAATTATTGGCAAAGGGGAATTTTCGTACAAGAATTTCATTCCTTCCCAATCATCTTTTGCCAAAGGTTGCTCGATGAATTCTACATTTAATTCTTTAAAGGCTTTTATTTTCTCCAATGCTTCCTCTGCTTTCCATGCCGCATTGGCATCAATCCTGAAAACAGAATTGGTATTTTTTCTCAACTCTTCAATAATATGAACATCTTCTTTGGTTCCTAATTTAATTTTATAAATTGGCCAGGGCGTTTCCCTTATTTTTGAAACCATGGTTTCAATGGAATCGATACCTATGGTAATGTCCGTTAAAGGATTTTTTGAAATATCAAGCTTCCATAATTCATGCAATTGTTTATGTCTTAATTTCCCAAAAAGATCCCAACCGGCCATATCCAGGGCGCAAACCAAAAATGGATTTTCAGGAAATAAATGATGAAGATAATGCCAATATCTTTCAGGGTCAGTAAACGCGACTTTTTCGATAAAATTTCTTTTGGCTTCCATATCGGCAATCATTTTATCAACTGAAATATTGTAATAAGAAATTGCCGGAGCTTCCCCATAACCCCTAATGCCAAAGAATTCCAACTCTACCAACAAAGAAGGCTGATGTGTTTTTGTTCCTTTAGAAATTGTAAATGGATGTTTGAATTTTAAATCAGAACTTTTGTAACGAAGTATCATATTCCTAACCTCCCGCTTTCTTCAACAATTTTTTTCAATTCTTCATTGAATTCATCTGCCTTTATCAAAGTTTCAAGATCCAAATTCATCCTGTAATGCCAATAATTACAAGCGTTGGAGGGCACATTAATTCTGTCTTGTTGTGGATTTTTACTTCGCAATTTTTCATCCATACCTAATAAATCGGCTAATTGAAAAATACTCCACATTGCCGGTGAATATAAATGCTGTAAAATAATTCTTTTATTGATCCATGCTTCACAGGTAAGCGGGGCTTCCCCATACTGGCCGAGCATATAATTATAAAATCTCTGGGTTTGTTCGCGATTTTCTTCCCACCAGCCACGGATAGTGCTCATGTCGTGAGTTGATGGAGTTACTACTGACAGATAAGGGGCATCATTAGGGTGGGAAAATTCTTTACCTTCCCCCTTCGGCATTCGTTCAATCTCAAGGCCCAATATCCCTAGCTGAGCCATCACATAAGGTACGCAAGGGGGTACCATTCCCAGGTCTTCGCCACAAACAAGCATATTGGTATTTCTTTTTAACTGGGGTAATTTATTCATGCCTTCTTTCTGCCAAAAGCTATTCTGCCTCTTGTAATAATAATCAATATAAAGATTCCAAAGTTTACTTTTTGTTTGATCGTCAAGCGATTGGTATGAGGATGTTTTATCCATTGAAATCCTGAAATGAAATTTTTGTCCATTGGAATTTTCTTCTTCAAAAAGAATTACATTACTTATCAAATCAAATAAACCATTTTGTATCTTTTCATCAGGGGCATCTTTAAAATATTCAGCCACTTTTGCCTGTGTATTTACAAATTCTTTTAACTCATAATTTCCCCCCGAAATCTCAGTAAGATATTTTTCTTTTATTTCACCGGCCTGGTCTTTAAAAATGTTTTCCAGATCTCCGTATGTAATAAAGGGTCTGCAATATCTGTCATGATTATACGAAATATCCAGATAATGAAATTCTGAAATATCCACAGGAACTGCAGGAACGAATCTTCCCAGGATGCCTTCCACCGCATCCATCGGGATACTCCATATTCTAAAGAATCCAAGAATATGATCTATTCTAAATGCATCAAAATAATTGCTCATTTGGTCAAAACGCCTGCGCCACCACCTATCATTGTCCTTACTCATCTCATTCCAATTATAAGTAGGAAAGCCCCAGTTTTGACCCTTAACTGCAAAATTATCAGGTGGCGCTCCAGCTTGCTGATCCATATTATAAAGAGAAGGTTTTACCCAGGCATCACAACCGTAGCGGTAAATTCCAATAGGAATATCTCCCTTTAAAACTATTTTTTGCTTATGAGCGTAATCTGCTATTTCCTTCAATTGCAAATGCAGATGGTATTGGACAAAATAGAAAAAAGCAACCTCGTCATAATGCTTTTGAGAAGGAGCCACTAATTTCTGAATGGCGGCTTCATCGTAATTTTTATGACTTTTCCATTTTAAAAAATCAGGTGTTTTATATTTATCTCTGAGGAAAGAAAAAGCAGCATAAGGCACTAACCAGTGGCGGTTCAATTCAAAAAACTCAAAATAATCTGAATTGTTTTTAAATTCATTTTTACCGGCATCATATAATTCCTTTAATGCAGAAAGTTTGAATTTCATTACCTGCTCGTAATCAAAATCTTTAAGATCATTAAGTTGTTTTTGTTTCTTCTTTAAGGGTTTTATTATAGACGCAAATTCTTTTCCTGCCACTTTTTCGAGGTTGATATAAATCGGATGCAATGCAAAGGCTGAAATAGCGGCATAAGGATAAGAATCATGCCAATTGTGATGTGCTGTCGTATCATTTACAGGTAAAAGCTGAATTAATTTAATACCGGTTTTTTTTGCCCAGTCCACCAACAACCTGAGATCATTAAATTCCCCCGCACCAAAACTATTTTTGGAACGGAGGCTAAAAACCGGAATTAAAACACCTGCTCCCCGCCATTCGGTAACGGGGAAATTTATAAATCCGTCATTGAAAATAGTAAGGCCATCTTCTTTACCAAAATTATACAGAAACCTGTTTTCACCATTTTCAAACCTTACAAATTCATTTTTTATCGTATCATAAATTCCATATTTATAGGCGGCAGGCCATTCATTTTCTTCCAGGCAAATGCTTGCAGTAAACCAATTATTTTTAGGTGATAAGAGAATGGAATTTTGAGGATTCCAAATTTTTAAATTTTTCGTAGAACCACATAGGCAAATAGTTTCGCCGGCTTTTAGCAAAGGGGCTTTAACCCGAAATTGATGTGTTATTTTTTGGGGGGTATTTGTTTTTATTTGAGTAACCGGAGGCAATAATATTTTTTTGAAAGGTGTAGTAAAGAAAATATTACCTATTTCACCTGCGGCATTCCACGTATCAAAAACAGAATACGATTTTGTTTCCCTTAGAGAAATATCTATAAAGCGCTTTTCTTCGGCATCAAAAACGTTGGACCCATTTTTATCTTTTAAAATGTATTTATAAAGAATTGTGTCGTCAAAATCTTTTGGGAAGCTAACAGCGATATGCCAAAAATCTTCGTTGAGCCAGTTTAGTTTAATTGCCTTTAAAGGGTCATTATCACCCAAAAATTGATTATTCCCTGAAATAAATAATTCTTCTCCTGGTACGGTATGGTATCTTATATAAAAATTAATCTTCATCTCCTATTGTAATATACAGGCAATTTAGCCTCTTTATTCTAAAATGTAAAAAATACACTATAAAATAATTCCCTGAAATGGCGGTAAAGATACATTCCATTCTTTTTGGATGTATTATTTTTTATAAAGGTGAAGATAAAATGACTTTTAATACCCCGATATTTCATGTTGATGCCGACGTGCTTTTGTTATTCTTGACCGGATATTTTTTTCACGTAAAAAGAGGCTCCCTAAAAAGCAGAAGATTCCCATAATAACCACCGCCCATGGGCCTCCCGTAATGCCGGCGATAGCCCCTGCCAACAGGCTACCAAAAGGCATGGTGCCCTGAAGGCAAACAGTATAAAAACTCATTACTCTTCCGCGTTTATCATCATCCACATAAAGTTGCAAAAGAGTATTGGTACAGGCTGTATGCATCATTTGCGAGAAACCTGCAATAGCAATAAAAAAAAGTGAAAGAGGTAATGAATGTGAAATTGCAAAACAAATCATTCCGGTGCCCAATAAAATTCCGGTAAAGGAAACTATCTTTTTAAGTAAATTGGTTGTTTTTCTTTTGGTAAGAAGTAATGCACCACAAATAGCACCAATTCCGGAAGCGCTCATCAAAAACCCCAATGTGTTGGCGCCACCATGCAAAACAACTTTAGCAAAGACCGGCGCCAATGTCCTTAAAGAAGCATTTGAAAAACTCACAATGGCAAGTAAAATCAATAAAGATCGCATCATATTATTTGTCCTCACATATTGAATACCTTCCTTTAATTTTTTTAAAACATTCACCTCCTTAACTTTATTCACAACATTTTTGGGTAATCGCATCAGAAGAAGACTTATTAAAACCAGTAAATAACTGAAGGCATTGGCCATAAAACACCAACCTTCCCCAACTGCACTTATCAGAATACCCGCAACTGAAGGCCCTATTAACCTGGATAAATTAAAAACTGTAGAATTTAGTGCAATTGCATTAGGCAGTGCTTCTTTATCGCGACCTACCATTTCCACCACAAACGATTGACGCATGGGAACTTCAAAAGCATTGACAATACCCAGGCAAAGGCTTAGAACAATAATATGCCAAATCTGAATTACATGAAAAAGAGTAAGCAAGCCCAACAAAAATGCCTGTGCCAAAGCCAATGCTTCTATCCGGCAAAGAGCCTTGTGCTTATCCCATCGGTCAGCATATACTCCCGCAAAAGGCGCGATGAGAAAAATAGGAATCTGTTCGCAAAAACCTACAACACCCAATAAAAATGCGGAATTGGTAAGTTGGTAAACAAGCCACATCATGGCAATGCGTTGAATCCATGTACCTACCAATGACAGGGTTTGGCCGGCCATAAACAGCCGGTAGTTTTTGTAAAACAGCGCTTTTTGTTGCAAAAAATATCTCTGTATCCGGTTTCTTTTTTCAATAGTCATTGTTAGGTGCAAATTACTAAAAACAGATTTGTGGTTTTTTAAAATTGGTTCATTTTCTTAATTAATAATGAGTTTAAAAAGGGGAACAAATGAAATCAAATAAATAGCAGGTGTAGTAGCGTCAAGGTCAAATAACAATCAAACCGGATTTTAAGTTCCTGGAACTACAATAATCTTCTTTTAAAATTGATTTCAATTTCAATTTTTGAAACCTTAATCTTCCATTAATTTGTAAATTTTTTATGGATTAACGTTTTACACAATTTTAAAGTTTTTAATACGTTTATCCCTTGGAACTGATTTTCTAAAATGTTATATTTAACTTTTACTACACAAATGGCTGACAATAATTGTAAATTTGAATATTATTAATATTTTTGTTCTATTGAAAAGAATTTTTTACATAATTTTATTTGTTGCGGGTTTACAATTCAACAGCAATGCACAGGCGAAGCCTGCTAATATTTTAAATGATTCTCAAAATACAGTAAAGTTTTATCCTAATCCAGCGGTGAATTTTATCAATTTCGAATTCAATAAAAACTACAATAATTCATATACTCTTCTGATTTTTAATTTTCTGGGAAAGAAAATAGAAGAATTGAAAGTAAATGATATAAAAATGACTATCTCTGTAACTAATTTTTACCGTGGAGTCTATATTTTTCAACTTCAGGATAATCATGGAAACATTGTGGAAGCCGGAAAATTCCAGGTAATTAATTAGTTTAGTAATTCTTCCCATACTCAATTTTAATGTGTCATTTTGTCTAATATTAGTTATTGGCAAAAAGTTTGACTGTACTACCTTTGCAGCCAAATTTATAAAATGTCAAAAAATAAGAAAGATATGCAAGAGAATGATTTTAACAACCCTGCCGAAGAATTAGTAAATGAGCAACAACCATCACCAGCAGGGGAGAAAATTGAAGAAAATGAAATATCTGATTCCAACGAGGAAATTGAAAATAGTCAAAAATTACAATCTGAATTAGCAGAGCAAAAAGATAAATACATTCGCCTTTTTGCTGAATTTGATAATTATAAAAGACGAACCTCCAAAGAAGCAATTGAGCTAAGGCAAACTGCCGGTAAAGAGATAATTGTTTCCCTATTAGATGTATTGGATGATATGGACCGGGCAGAGCAACAAATGAAAGAAAGTGATGAAGAGCAAATGCTAAAGGAAGGTATTCTTCTTGTTTTTGATAAGTTTAGAAAGATATTACAATCCAAAGGAGTGAAGGCTATAAAAACACTTCATACGGAATTCGATGTTGAAAAAGATGAAGCGGTTTCAGAAATTCAGGTTGACGATAAAAAACTAAAAGGAAAAGTAGTGGCTGAATTACAGAAAGGATATTTACTAAATGATAAATTGATAAGATTTGCGAAAGTAGTAGTAGGGAAATGATTTTTTGAAAATAAAGAATAAAAAGAAAATGCCATTGTCGAATAAAAAAAATTGGCTGATTTATAAAAAAATAGTATGGCGAGTACCATGTCAACAAAAAGAGATTATTACGAAATATTAGGAGTCAGCAAGAACTCAAGCGCTGATGAAATAAAAAAAGCATACCGAAAGGTAGCTATGCAATTCCATCCTGACAGAAATCCGGGCGATCATTCCGCTGAAGAAAAATTTAAGGAAGCAGCTGAGGCTTATGAAATATTGAGCGACTCTGATAAGAGGGCACAATATGACCGTTTTGGCCATAGCGCTTTTAGCCCTGGTCGTGGCGGTGGAGGCTTCTCCGCTCAGGGAATGAATATGGAAGATATCTTCAGCCAGTTTGGAGATATTTTTGGTGATGATATGTTTGGAAGTTTTTTTAGTGGAGGTGGAAGAAGCCGTGGTTCGGGAAGAAGCAGGGGTACCAGGGGAACTAACCTAAGGGTAAGAATAAAAGTAAACTATGAAGAAATTGCCAAAGGGGCTACCAAAACCATAAAAGTAAAAAAATACATTCTGTGTAAAACCTGTGGCGGCTCTGGTGCAAAAGATAAAAATAGCTCACAAACCTGTAGAACATGTGGTGGAAGCGGGCAAGTCCGTAGAGTACAAAATACATTCTTGGGCCAGATGCAAACAGTAACTACCTGTCCCGATTGTAATGGAGAAGGATCTGTAATTACCAATAAATGTACTGTGTGCAAAGGTGAAGGGAGAATATATGGTGAAGAAACGGTTACTCTTGAAATACCCGCAGGCGTACAGGAAGGCATGCAACTTAGTATGAGCGGAAAAGGGAATATGGGCGAACGTGGTGGCGGAGCCGGCGACCTGGTCATTTTAATTGAAGAAGAAGTTCATCCTTATTTGCATCGTGAAGGTTTAAATGTGGCATTTGATCTTTACATTTCTTTTCCAGATGCAGTTTTTGGTATTCAAACAGAAGTGCCAACGATTGACGGCAGAGCAAAAATTAAAATTCCTGCGGGCACCCAAAGTGGTAAAATTTTCAGGTTGAAAGGGAAAGGATTCCCTTCTATTAATAGCCATGAAAAAGGCGACCAATTGATTCAAATAAATGTGTGGACTCCGCAAAACATTTCGGAAGAAGAAAAATCATTTTTAGAAAATCTACAGACAAGCGAAAATTTTAAACCCAAGCCAGATAAAAATGATAAAACATTCTGGGAAAAAATAAGGGAAACTTTTAGTTGAACCTATAATTGAAAAGTTTAGGAAATTGACTAATTATAATTGCCTGGAAATTATAAATATTTTAAAACCGGATCTGATACATTTATTAATGTAAATAAAACCCTAAGGAATCATCTATCCTTTCTTCGGTTTCTTCTTCTTCTCCTGTCATTATACAAGGGTTTGCATTTATCAAGTAACGTAATAAATTCTGTTTCAAGAAAATTATCCGGATTTTGGGCTGACAAAGCAATATTTCTAATATTATCCCATTCATAATCCACAGGAAAATATTTTGATTCACTAAGCTTCAAGCCAAACATAGTAACGGCTGTAGCAAATTGAAGACTTTTATTTATATCCAAAAATGGCTTATAGTTTTCCAGGCAATGATATTCAATCATTTTTGCTTTAGTTTCGTTTGGCAAATGATAATGAACTGTAATATCAGCGAGATTTACATTGTCAACTGGAATAGAGTCTTTTTGAGAAGGAGAAATTTCAAAAACTATCGTATTTCCGGAACCTGAACCAATTTCTCCTCCTTCCAATTCATAATTTTTAGAATCTATTATATCTTTTTTATTATCATAGCCTATCAAACGATATTCTTTAATAAAATCGGGATTAAATTTTACGCTGATATAAACGTTGCTTGCAACTGAATAAAGGGTTTGTGTAAACTCGGTCACGAGGACTTTCTCCGCTTCCCTCACATCATCTATGTAAGCAAAATTGCCATTACCCTTTTTTGATAATACCTCAATTTTTGAATCTTTATAGTTCCCCATTCCTACTCCGAGGCAGGTAAGAAATACACCTGATTCCTTTTCTTTTGAAATCAATTTTTCCAGATCCTC
Organism: Hanamia sp.; assembly: GCA_035532615.1. Classification (GTDB taxonomy): domain Bacteria; phylum Bacteroidota; class Bacteroidia; order Chitinophagales; family Chitinophagaceae; genus Ginsengibacter. The sequence continues at coordinate 26,296 of DATKQQ010000308.1, read as the reverse complement.
TTCACTTTTTTCTCCTACATTAAAATCACCATCGGTAGCTAATATAATACGATTATTGCCTCCCTTAATAAAATTGCTTTCAGCTACTTTATATGCCATCATTATTGCAGCTGCTCCGGGGGTGTCTCCGTTAGCGGTTAATTCTTCAATAGATTTAATAATTTTTTGCTTATCGGCACCACTTGTTGCTTGCATCCACAAAGAAACATTACCTCCATAAGTTACAATGGATACTTTATCCTTACTTCTTAAATTGTTTACCAATAATTGAAAAGCCTGTTTCAAAAGCGGTAACCGGTTGGGTAAATCCATACTTCCCGAAACATCAATTAAAAAAACAAGATTCGAAGGTGGTACTTTATCAAGATTTAATTTTTTTGCAGATAAATTTAAAAAAAGCAGGCGATGATCTTTATTCCATGGGCAATCCGTTACCTGGGATTCTAACCTAAAAACACTATCACCTGAAGGTTCTTTATAATTAAAATTGAAATAATTCAACATCTCATCAATTCTTACTGCATCCGTAGGAACTCTGGTATCCTGGTTAATAAACCGGCGTACATTACTGTAAGATGCTTTGTCAATTCTCATCGAAAATTCAGTAGTGGTTTTATTATTAGCCACTATAAAATCATTTTCTGCAAGGCTGCTATAGCTTTCATCTTCGTAATAGGAGATTGGAAACATATTTCCGGATGAACCAGTTGTAAGTGATACCAATTTTTCCTTATTAGTAACTGCGTTGGTTGGTAGTGATTTTAAAATGATATGTTGGTATTGACTTGTATTAATTCTTATACCTTTCGTTATATAACCATCCATACTAAAAACCAATGAATCAGTAGTATTGGTAGTTGGAATGCCAAATCCACCTGAAGTACCGGTGGAATAAAGAGAACTGGTTTCGGGCATATAAATTTTTACATTCTGAATCGGTTGATTCGTTTCATCCACCACATCGCCCCTGATATAATATTGAGCCGAAGCCTGATGTAGCACAAGCAGAGCAGAAAATATGGTGAATAGCTTTTTCAAGGAAAATATTTGGAAAGGTATATTCTTATTTGACAGCCACAAGCATAATGACAAAATATTTACGAAGTAAAATAAACTAAACCAACTGGTAAATCTCTTTTAAATTTCTTCCCAGCCCATCATAGTCAAGCCCGTAACCTATTACAAATTCATCAGGGATTGTAAATCCGAGATAATCTATTTTTATTGAATGCACCATGGCAGCCGGTTTATGAAGCAATGAAGCTACTTTTAATGACGCCGGATGATGATGTTCTAATTGTGGTAAAAACTGTGATAATGTTTTTCCTGTATCTACAATATCTTCAACAATAATCACGTCGCGACCATACAATTCAGTATCAAGACCGATGGCGGTAATTACCTTTCCAGTTGATTTTACTCCTTTATAAGAGGCTAATTTGATAAAACCTATTTCCGCTTCCAGGTTGATCTGTTTAAAAAGATCGGCTGCAAAAATAAAAGCACCATTTAGAATAGCAATGAATAAAGGTTTTTTGCCTTCATAATCTATATTGATTTCCAATGCCACACGGGTTACCTGTTTCTCTATTTCAGTTGATGGAATATAAGGTACAAATTCCTTATCGTGTACTTTTAAAGGTGTCATAAATTATTTTGAAACGATAAGTTTTTGGCCAATTTGTAAATGATTACCAGAGATATTATTCCAATCTTTTAATTCTTTTATGGTAACTCCATATTTTTTTGAAATAGTATAAAGATTTTCTCTTGGAAGTACTTCATGGGTTGCAGAGCTTCCGGTCTTGAGCCTTGATCTTTCAGCATTTTGATTTGAAGTTAAGGATTGATTGCTGCCGGCTGATAGCTGATAGCTGATAGCTGATAGCTCATTCGGTTTCAAAAATATTTTTGTTCCTGCGGTGATGAAATCATCAGGAGTAAGTTGGTTATAGTTATAAAGATTTTGCAGGATCACTCCATACCTTTGAGATATATCATAAAGTGTCTCGTCAGGCCCTGAAATACAATAATCAGTAGCGCCCTCTTTCTGTTTTTTCTCCAGGAAAACATATTGATTCTTATCAAGTATCCCATCTTTGGTTAGGTCATTTATAGCCAATAATTTATCAAGGTTAATATTATGTTCAGTAGCTATCGCCAGTAATGACGTGCCTTTGGGAACATATAATGCTTTTGAACCGTTAATGGTAAGATTAATCGGCTGAGTAAGATTAGAATCTAAATTAAAATCAGATTGAGAAGGAATTGTTTCAGGATTGTCTTTGTATTGTGAGGCTACAAAGGGAGGCACATCATTAAGACCTTCCAAAGTATATTGTTGCAAATTATATTGCTCAATATTTTTTATCAGTATTTCAGGATACTGTGGATTTGTAGCATAGCCTGCTTTGTAAAGTCCATAAGCCCAATCTTTATAATCCGTCGGGTTTAATTTAAATAAGAAATAATAGCGGCTACTACCTCTTAAAAAATTTGAATGATCCCTATAAGAATCTTCCGCGCTTTTATATTTTCTGAAACATTCTCCGGGAGCATCATCATCGTGTCTTACTGTTTCTGCAGTCCAGGTACTTTTACATTTTATTCCAAAATGATTATTGGATTCTTTTAGAAGGCCGCTGTTGCCATTCTGTGTTTCTAATAATCCTTGTGCAAGTGTAATGGCAGCGGGTACTCCCATGCGTTTCATTTCGCTAATAGCAAGATCTTTATATTTTAAAATATATTGTTGCGCAGTCATAGTTTGGGCTGAGGAGTCAAAGGAGAAAACCAAAGAAAAAAAGAGGATGATGAGAGTTTTATTCATCAGTACAAAACTATTTTGTTTTAAAAATTTCAGAATTTATTATTTTTTTAATGCCATCATTAAGCCGTCTCTAACGGTAATAATTACCTGCTGAACTCTGTTATCTTTTGCCACGTAGTTGTTAAAAGCGTTTATGCCTATTGCATTTTTTCCGGTAATATTTTCTTTCAGCACTTCTCCATGAAACAATACATTATCTGCTAATATCACACCCCCTTTTTTTAAATGTGGCAAGATTAATTCGTAATAATTAATATAATTAACCTTATCAGCATCAATAAAAATCAAATCCCACATAAAATTAAGTTTTGGTATTATATTTAACGCATTTCCCCTGTGTAAAATTATCTGATTGACTTGTGAAGATTTTGCAAAATAATTTTGAGCGATAGTGGCATCTTCCTCCCTTAGTTCTATGGTATGCAAAAAACCATTTGTTTGTAATCCCTTTGCAAGGCACAATGCACTATATCCGGTGAAAGTCCCTATTTCAAGTATATATAGTGGCTTGATAATTTTGCTAAGCATTTCAAGAAGTTTGCCCTGCAATGGACCACTCAACATATTTGAGTGTTCATGATGATTAAGAGTAAATTTTTCTATTTCGTTCAGCAATTTGTCAGTAGGCTCTGAAAATGAGGTTGCATAACTATTGGCTTTTTCGTCTATTAATTCAGGCATTTAATATATTTGGTTTTTCAGATGTTTTCTGTTTGGAAAATATCCACAATCCAATAAAGGTAAGAAGACCATTTACAATTATCAATTCTTCGGCAAATACATATCCATCAAATAAAACGGTTGAATATTTGTCAATAAAAAAGCACAATATCGGAGCTATTATAACTATGAAAGGTGTTGCTTTATCAATCACTTGTCTTTTTTTGGCAAATAAAGAAAATGCAAACAGACCGATCAAGGGGCCATAAGTAAATGTAGCTACTTTAAAGATAGCGCTTACCACAGAGGCATCATTTACAGCATTGAATAACAAAACTACCAGGAGGATAATAATTGAAAAAGCTATATGTACTAATGTTCTTTTTCGAATCAATTTTTTTTCAACCTGGTTTTTCTTTTTATCAAAATTTAAAAAATCAACACAAAAAGAAGTGGTGAGAGCCGTAAGTCCGGAATCAGTGGTAGCAAAGGTTGCAGCGGTGAGTCCAAGCATAAAGACAACCGCAGGAACTCCCTTAAAATGATTTAAAGCAATTTCAGGAAACAAGTAATCTGTTCGTGGCTGATGAGTAACGGCATCCAAAGGAATGGCTATTCCTTCGCGATGAGCATATATGTATAACAAAGCTCCTACGCTTAAAAAAAACAAGTTAATTATTACAAAAATGAAAGTAAAAGAAAGCATGTTTTTTTGGGCCTCTTTTAAATTTTTGCAGCTTAGATTTTTTTGCATCAGGTCCTGGTCGAGGCCAAACATTCCTATCGTTACAAATATTCCTCCCAGGAATTGCTTGGTAAAATGGAATTTATTGGTAACAAAATGATGAGTAAAAAAGATTTTTGAATAACTGCTGTTTTTTACGGCATCAAATGCCTGCCCGATATTCATGTTGAGACTATGGCAAATAAAATAGATGGAAAGAAAAACAGAAGCTACCAAAAAAACAGTTTGCAAAGTATCGGTAATTATAATTGTTTTTAAACCGCCTCTGAAAGTATAACCCCAAATCAATAATAAACAAATTACAATAGTAAGCCAGAATGGAACTCCCATTTCATCAAAAATGAAACGCTGTAAAACAATCGCTACCAAATACAATCTGAATGCGGAACCGATAACTCTCGAAACTAAAAAAATAGCTGCCGCCGTTTTATGGCTTACTTTTCCTAAAGTTCTTTCTATCACTTCATAAATTGAAATGAGATGCATTTTATAATATAAAGGAAGCAAAATCCCCGCTACCAAAAAATAGCCTACCGCATTTCCCAAAACGAACTGAAAATAACGAAACTGAGAACCGGCAAGGTTTCCCACTTCTCCCGGAACAGAAATAAAAGTAACGCCGCTTAGTGCGGTACCAATCATTCCAAATGCTACCAGGTACCACTTTGAGGTACGGTTGGCAATAAAAAAAGTGGCATTATCTGTTGATTTCCTTGAAGTAAAATAAGAGATGAGAACAAGTATCAAAAAGTAGCCGATAATGAAAGAAAGCAATACAGAAGGGGACATAATTTTGATTTGGAAATATAAAAATGAAAATTAGGATTTCTATTTTTTAAATTTGATTTTTTTTCAAGATAAATAAAAATATGGCAATTACATCTTTAACCGTTTTTTGCGGATCCAAAAGTGGCGATGATCCGTTATTTTGTGAGCATGCAAAACAGATTGGTTATCTGCTGGCGCAAAAAAATATTACACTGATTTATGGCGGCGGCAACAAAGGTATCATGGGCAGCGTAGCCAACGGAGTTTTAGAGAGTGGCGGAAAAGTAATTGGTATTATGCCTGGATTTTTAGCGGTTACAGAAAACAGGCATCGGGGACTTACCGAAATGATTGAAGTGCCGGATATGCATACCCGAAAAAGATTACTTTATGAAAAATGCGATGCGGCATTGGTACTTCCCGGAGGCTTTGGCACGATGGATGAATTTTTTGAAATGCTAACATGGAATCAATTGAATATTCATAACAAAAAGATATTTGTTTTAAATACTTCGGGATTTTATGATCACCTGATTTCATTTTTGCATACAATAGAAAATAATGGTTTTTTATATTCGAATATTATGGAAGGCATAACAATTGTTTCTTCGCCGGATGAATTGGATTTTTGTAACTGATTTCACAGATTTCCTCTGATGACTATTTTACACAAACTTTTAATAAAGATTTCTAAACAAAAAAATAAAAACAAATGAAAAGGATTGTATTTATAACAGGCGCTACATCTGGTATTGGAAAAGCATGTGCTGAAAAATTTGCTTCAAATGGAGATAGTCTTATTATTAATGGAAGGAGAAAGGAAAGGTTGGAAGAATTAAAATCGGAAGTTGGAGCAAAATACAAAACTGATGTTTTATCTGTGCCTTTTGATGTACAAAATAAAAAAGAAGTTTTCGAAAGCATCAACCATCTTCCTGAAAAATGGAAATCCCCGGACATCCTGATAAACAATGCTGGTCTGGCTCTTGGCAGAGAAACTTTTGATGACGCAGATTTAACCGATTGGGAAACTATGATCAATACGAATATGAAAGGATTGCTTTATGTAAGTAAAGCCGTAATTCCTTTTATGATTAACAGAAATAGCGGACATATTATTAATCTTGGTTCCATTGCTGGTGATGAAGTATATGAAAGAGGAAATATTTATTGTGCCACCAAAAGCGCCGTGGAGGTTATCAGCCGCGCCATGCGCATTGATTTGCTGCCGCATCATATAAAAGTAACCAACATAAAACCTGGCGCTGCTGAAACAGAATTTTCAGTAGTAAGATTTAAAGGCGATGAAGAAAAAGCCGCTAAAGTTTATGACGGCATTGTCCCGCTTACCCCGGAAGATATTGCCGATTCCATTTTTTATTGTGCTTCTTTACCACCCAATGTATGTATCAACGATCTTACGATAACATGCACTGCGCAAGCTAATGGGATTTATTCTTACAGGAAAGGTTGAATAGTAAAAGTTGTTCCCATGGATTTTGTAGTTAATGCCAAATTTTTTTTCTCTATTTCTCCTCCATCTCTACTATTCCTGCCTTATTTTCAGGAATTCCAGTTTCAATAATCTGCCGGGTATTATTGTAAAAAAATTTTGCTGTAGGATCGTTGGGGTCTATTTGAATTACTTTTTTAAATGCGTCATTTGCATTGTTAAATAATTTGCTCTTATAAAATGAAACCCCGTCATTAAAAATAGTAAGAGTCTCTAATTTTTTTTGCAATTTCATTTCATCATCGGAATCGAAACATTCATGTATATTAATGGATGAAAGTTTACCTTTTAATTGTACGAGGCCCAGGTTGCGTAAATGAAAATCTTCTTTGGTGGCAATTTGTTTCAGACTTGCGTCGCTCAATAAAATGGAAGCTTTGTAATGCTTGGTAAGACTTTCCACGCGCGAAGCGGTATTCACTGTGTCAGAAATGGTGCATGCATCCATGCGGTCATTATCGCCCGTGATACCCATAATGAGCGGGCCTGTGTGCATTCCTACACCAATTTGAATACCAGGTTTATTTTTTTCTTGCCTTAATTTATTAAAATCCTGAACTTCTTTTTGAATTTCTATTGCAGCGTTCAAAGCATCAGTTGCATTTCCTGGAAAAATAGCCATAATGGAATCGCCAAGATACTGGTTAATAAATCCATCATGCTTGCGAATAACAGGACCCATCTTTGCATTGAATAAACAAATAAAACCGAAAGTTTCCTCCGGGGTCATTTGTTCGGAAAGGCTTGTGTAATTGCGAATATCTGTAAAGAGAACCGTTACAACTTTTTCTACCTGGTCTCCCAATTTCACGTCGGTGATCAGTTCATGCCCCAATGATTTCAAAAATTGATAAGGAACAAATTTATCAGTTGCATCAAATATCCTGCGCATGGCTGCTTCTCTTTCTTCAGCTTCGCGGATGCTTTTTTCATATAGCAAAGAACTTTCAATGGCCGATGAAGACTGCAATGCAAGAGTGGTGAGCAATTTTAATGAATTAGCGGTATAGGCATCTGTTTCATTGCAGCCAAGAATCACAGCTCCCATGACCCGGTGTTTTACTTTTAAAGCAGAATAGATCACTGATTTTATTTCAGGCAAAATAATTCCCGCATTTTGTAGAGCAGCGACATCACTTACGATCTCTGATTGACCACTTAAAATGATGTCGAGCAACATTGACAATTTGTTATTAATAATTTCTTTATTAAAAAAGAACTGGTCAGTAGATGCTTCTACTTCCAAACATTTTTTAGCTTCCTCCCACAAAACAATCACACCACTATCTGATTTTATTACATGGCGTGCTTCGTCCAAAGTAATTTCTGAAATAGCCTTTGCACCTATTGTTTGAGCCAGCTTATCAGAAAAATTAAAGATCAGGTTTATTTCCTGGTAGAGATTTAAAACTTCGGTTCCTAATTTTTTTCTTTCTGATTCTTTACTTAAAAGATTTGATAAAATTTCAGCAATCACTTCGGCTTTCTCATTTCCTTTCACCAAGCCAAAAGGTTCATTTTCAAAAAGAACGGGAAATTGAAAATCAGAAGAAAGGCCGTTATTTGATAAAAGAATTTTGCCAAAATTATCTTCAATAGAAAAGTCAGCCTTTAACTGTGTTGCTAAAGAATTTATAATATGAATATTATCATTTTCTTTACTTAAAATATTTTTCAAACTTAATTTAGCCATTATATTTCTCGCATTTTACCGGTCTGAATTAATTTTATAAACCCAGGATTTCTTTTGCTTTTTCCAGGATCACTTCGGGGTCAAATGGTTTGGTCATATAAAGATCAGCGCCTACTTCCTGTCCTTTCTGCCGGTCAAGTTCCTGGCCTTTGGCAGTGAGTAATACAATAAAAACATTTTCCAGTTTTAATTCTTTTTTTACTTTGCGGCATACTTCCATACCATTCATTTTTGGCATCATTACATCGAGGAAAACCAATTGCGGTTTTTCTGCCTGAATAATTTCCAAAGCTTCTTCGCCGTTCTCCGCTGAAAAAAAGTTTACCCCTTCATCTTCCAGGTCTTCCAGCGTTTGTTCAAGCAGCATACGAATGTGCGCCTCGTCATCTACAATTAAAAGTTTTTGGTCCATTTTTTCTTTATCTTTTTTTATTTTAGCTTAACTATTTTTTTTAAAATAGAAATCACAATTATTTGTTGGTACTGTATTTTAAAATTAGCTAATTGGCATATTACCACATTAGCTAATTATCTACTGATAAATAAAGAACAATACATTTTCCAATCCTTTTTCAAAACGTAATGTTTTTACTACTTCCTGGTTTCCGGATAATAGAGAATTTAAAATGATAATATCCGGTTTTGAATCAATTGCATTTTTTACCAATTCCTTTCCATCCGATTCTACCACTGTATAGCCTTTGGTTTGCAAAACATCCGTTAAAGTACGTACCGCTTCACTGTCTTCATCTACCACCATCACTTTTTTCTTTGATTTACCTTGCTCCAGTAAATTGCCTACTTCTGTAAATAACTGAGCAGTATCAATTGGCTTGGTTAAATATCTGTCAACACCTATTCTAAAACCTCTTGCTTTGTCCTGGACTATAGATAAAATGATGATTGGTATATCCATTGTTTGCGGATCATTTTTCAAAATGGCAGCCACATCAAAACCATTCATTTCAGGCATCATCACATCCAGGATGATCAGATCTGGTCGGTGGTTCCTGATACTTTCCAGCGCGGCTTTTCCGTTCGGCGCCTGCTCAATTAAATATCCGGCTTCTCCTAATTCCTGTTCCAATAAAGATCTTATAGAATCATCATCATCTACCACAAGAATAGTGGCATTTTTCCCAACTATTTTTAACTGGGAAAAAACCATTTGTTCTTTCAATTGCTTTACCAGTTCATTAAGATGAATGGGTTTTTCTTTCCAGGTTATTTTTTCTGCAGAAGAGACAAAAGGAAGGGCAAATGAAAAAGTACTTCCTTTACCCACTGTACTCTCTACCCAAATCCGGCCGCCATGATGTTCAATAATTTCTTTACAAATAGGCAGTCCTAATCCGGTACCTTTTGGTTTGTCGGTAAGAGTATCGCCACCTACTTGTTTAAATTGCTCAAAAACTGCTTCATAATCTTTTGGAGCTATTCCAATGCCTGTATCAGTAACACTTACTATTACTTCATTATCCTTTTGCCCTACCTCGCAGGTAACTTTTCCATCATCAGTAAATTTAACGGCGTTAGAAAAAAGATTGATGACCACCTGGATCAGCTTATCTGTATCGCCTGTGATAACGGGGACGTCATTATCAATTTTTTTGACAAGTTTGATGCCCTTCTGTTCAAAAAGTGAGGTAGTAGCAGCTATTGCTCTTTCTACCACTTCGGGCAATGAAACATCTTCCTTGTTCCATTCCATTTTTCCAGCTTCTATTTTTGCAAGGTCAAGAACGTCATTTATTAAATGAGTTAATCTTTCCCCTTCAGAAATTACAACCTGCAAATTTTCATTGATCTGGTTAACTGTTTTTCCTGTTTTGGAATCTGATTGATCCAGTATTGGAAATATCTTATCGTTAAGACGCTTATTAATTATTTTGGCAAAACCTAAAACAGAAGTCAGTGGAGTTCTTAATTCGTGGCTTACTGTAGATAGGAAAGCGCTCTTTGCTTCGTTGGCTTTTTCTGCAGTTTTAGTGGCTTTTTCAGCCTCCATTTTTGCCTGTCCCACATCTTCAAAAAGTTGTGCATTTCGAAGCGCAACACCTACCGAAGAAGCGATTGTAGTTAACAATCGTTGATCATTTTCATTAAAGCGGTTTTCCTGTTCAGTACTTTGCACACTCAACACACCAATTATTTCATCTCCGACCGGTATTGGAACTCCGAGGTAGGAAGCTGCGGGTAAACCAGTACGGTTGTTTATACCAAGTTCCAATGTTTTTGTGTTAACATCTTTATTTAGAAGAATTGGTTCGCCTGATAAAATAATTTTTGATGCGAATCCGTCTCCTAATTTTAGGGGTTTCATTTCATCTCCAAACTGATAAGGGAAATTTATCATTCTCGATTTCTTATCCAATAAGGCGAGATAAACAATATTTGCCTTAAAAAGATCGCGCAACTGATCGCCAACAAACTGGATGAGCTCGGTGGGATTTAGTTGCGAAGCCAATGCTTTACTGATATTATTAACTGTACTGAGTTCTGAAGCTCTCTGTTTGGCATCTGCCAACAGATGAGTGGTTTCATCAAACAAACGGGCATTTTCCAAAGCCACACTCATGCTATTGGTTAAAGTAGTCAGTAAGCGAAGATCTGAATCAGAAAATGCATTTTCTTTATCTACATTTTGCAAACTAACAGAGCCTTTTACTTCATCCCCAACTATCATTGGAACAAATATTAAGGATTTTGGCGGTTCGCCAATGGTAACGTTTATGCCTCCTTGTTTTTTTGCTTCTTCTACAAAATTTTCGTTAATAAGAAGTGGTTTTTTTGAAGTGATCAACTTTTTATTTACCCAATTTATAGGTTTTGGTTCACTGTAAAGCCTGATTCCTTTTTCTATAGCAAACTGCCAGTTTTCCTGTTCTTTTTCATGATCAAAAGTTCTGATAACCAGCGTTTGAGTATCAGGGAACAAATCACATAAACGTTTCCCCACCAGTTCGTAGATCGCATTGATGTTCATTTCTTTCACAAGACCTTCCTGTACACTGTTTATTACCCCTAATTCTGCAGTCCTTTGCTCAGTTTCTTTCAAAAGCCTTGTTGTTTCATCAAACAATCGTGCATTTTCCAGAGCGACACTCATACTATTAGCTAATGTTTCTAATAGTCTTACATCAGAATTGCTGAAAGCATTTTCAACATCTACATTTTGAATACTCACGTAACCCCTGATTTCATTTCCTGTCAATAAAGGAACAAATAAGAGAGATTTAGGCATTTTAGTTTCTGCAATAGCTACTATTTTGTATTCATCTTTTGCTTCCTGTTCAGTCCTAATGTGAATCGTATGTTTTTTGCCTATTAAGACTTCACGCAGTTTGTTTATCGGTCTGGTGCCCACTTTAATTTTTTCTCCATTTTCATAGGCATAATTAAAATGCTCGGTTTTATTGGAAAGATCAAAACTAGCAATGATTACAGCCTGGGCATTAAATATTTTTTGTATCCTGTCGCCTACCAAATTATAAATGGCAGACATGTCCAGTTCTTTAGCCAATCCTTCCTGCACACTGTTAATTACTGCTAACTCGCCTACCCTGTCGCTTAGCTCGGCTGTTCTTTCATCAATAGTTTTTTCAAGTTCTTTGTGTTTTTCCTCAAGGTGCCTGGTACGTCGTTTTATAAACCAATAGATAATTAAAATAGAAACGATGGCGTATAATAAATAAGCCCACCAGGTGCTATACCACGGCGCCAAGATGGTAAAAGTGTACACAGCTTCCTGGCTCATTTCATGATACAGGTTTTTGGCCCTTACATGAAATGTGTATTTCCCCGGAGAAAGGTTGGTGTATTCTTTATAGGAATTTTTGCCCCAATCACTCCAGGTTTTTTCAAAACCTTCAAGCCACGTTTGATATTGAATTTTATTTTCCTGTTCATAAAAAGGAGCAGCATATTCAAAGCGTAATGAATTGTGGTTGAATTTTATTTCAGGAGGGGCATTCCCATCTATTTCATCCTGGTTTAGTATTTGCTTTCCTGCAGTAATACTCCTGATCAGTGTTTTGTATGGCTGCTCAAAATTCCCTTTTATTTTTTGATCATATCGAAAAAGGCCAACTGTCGAAGGGAACCACAGGATATTGTTGATATCAGGATAAATATTAGTTGAATTGTAAACTATATCATTAATGGGTAAAAGCGATGTTGAATCAAATTGATAGCTTCCATCTGGTTGTGGAGTTGCAATAATCGCCTTAAAGTTATCAGCGGTACCTACTCCTAACCACATTTTTTTGGTACTATCTTCAATTCCTGTAAAATCAGTCAGTCCGTAAAACGAAGCCTTTTCAAACCGTTTTTGTTTTTCATTGAACGTGTAGGTAGCAGAATCAGATCCAAAATAAATGACATGATTGAGAGTGAAAACCCCATTAAAAGGAGTTTTAAAACCTTCCTTCTTTCCAAATACTTCAACTTTTGTTTTAGGAAGGTCAGGCTTTCCATTTTCGTCTGTTGAAAGAGTAATAAGATAGGTAGCTCCACTTTGAGTTCCTGCCCACATCTGTCCATCTCCGGTTTCAGCAAACGACCAGATACTTTCGTGGATACCAGGAATTTCTCCAAGGTATTGCCAGCCTGTATTTTTATTTGGATCACGGATAAAAAGAGAGGCTCCAAAACTGGTGCCGGCATAAAGAATATTGGGATATTTTTTTGAAATAGTTAAGAATGTTATTTTTAGATTATCAGCTATGGAAGCCTGCACCAAAAAAGTTTTATTATCCTTAATCAAATAAAGTCCATCGGTACCAATTAATAATGATTTGCCATCTACAAGAAGGTTAAAAACCTGGTTTTTTGCAACCTGGTTATTCAACTCAAATTTTGATGAAGATGGATTATACTTTAATAATCCGTTGTTAGTGCCAAGATAAAGAGAGCCATCCGGTAATCGCGCAATAGAAATGGGATTTGAAGCAACTCCTGACTGAACACCAAATTTTGTAAATGGCGAATTAATTTCCACTTTTGAGATACCATTATCCAATCCTAACCATAGTGCGCCAGCATGATCAAGAAAAATAGAATAAATTGTACCACTTAGTAAACCGGTACTCCTGCTAACCATTTGTTTCAATTTTCCCTCAGCATCAATAATAACTAATCCATTGCCGGTTGTAGCGAATGCATAATTCCCGTTTACTATAATTCCTTTGTAAAGTAAGGATGATTGAAGAATACTATCTACTTCAGTTTTAAATGGCGTAAAACTTTTACCATCAAAAATGTAAAGTTTGCCATTCATGGCACCAACGAGATATTTCCTTAAACCAGGAGAATTTTTTAGACTTGTAGATTCATTATAGGGCAACATTACCTGTAGCCGGTCCTTACCAAGAAATTCACTTCCGGGAATAAGAATAAGGGAATCATTTACCATTTTTAAAAGACCTACTTCTTGCTCATGAACATAAAGGACACCATCAAGATAGAAGGTGTACATAAAGTGCGTGGTGGGTTCCCATGTTTTGCATATCCATTGTTGCTTACTACCGGTTCCTGTTTTTGCTAGCCTGAACAATCTTTCTCTTGACTGGAAATATATTCCTTTATTAGTGATTTGTGCAGACCAGATATCGGAAAAAATACGTTTTTCTTTTGGCACATTTTGTAATAAGGAGTATGCCTTTGTTTGACCAAGACTGTCATGTCCCAAATAACCAAAATCACCATTATTGCCATAATAAATTATACCATGTTTATCCCTTACGAGGCACCTTGTAGTACCACCTGCACCATTTCCCGTACCAGGCATTAAATTCCAGTTAATTCCGTCAAAGCTCATTGCCGTACTTCTTGCGCTTTTACCGTTGTTTCCAAAGTACATGATTCCGTTATCATCCTGCTCAATGCTCCAGTTTGCAGGATTCCCATTATACATTTTAATAGTATAATTAGTAATAAAAGGTAACCCTTTTTCATTGCCAATTTGGCCATTTGCAGTTGTTAGCAAAGAAATAAATAAGGAGAATAAAATACTTTTAATCAAAAGTTGATTGTACGATGAAATAACATGCCGGTTCATAAATTTTTATTGAACGGTGTAAAAAAATTGGTGTTAACTTTTAATTAGCAGTAAGTTTTCAATAGAATATTTTGGAGAATATTGGAATACTAAAAGTAAAACTATTTGTAAATATAATATAAACTATAAACTAAGCAGAAAAGATTTTAAATTAATAAATACGGATTTAAAGTTAGTCTCAAAATCAAATCGGGATATGTTTTAAATAAAAAACTTCTGCACTAATACTGCAGAAGTTTTTTATAATTTGTTCCTGGGGGTATAAAGTAATTTTCAGGAAGAAATTCTTTGCCTTTTACGGCTTAGTTCTCATCGGGATAAATATTTTTTTCTAAGAGTAACGGATTATAAAATTAGAAGTTGACTGATATCAGATTATTATTTTGGTTTTTCCCGGATTAAGGAACCCGATAATCTTGTCTGCCGGAGGCAGGTATCGGGGGTTATTTTCAATGGATTTGGATTCGCGATTAATGTTTGTTGAACATCAATCAACTTCTGAAACAAAGATATGGGCACAGGACACGTAAAACAAGCGCGGAATTGCGTAATTTTTCAGTTAAGAATATTACCGGGCTATTCGTAAAATAACCCCAAAATTATTCGTGTTATTACTAATTAATGATTCGTATAAATACGATTTTTTCGGCCGGTACCCCTGATGGCCTTTAGATTTGCATTATCATTTATACTTTATAAATATTACTGACAGTGATGAGAGGCTAAACTCAACTTCTATGAAATTAATTACCCTATTTTTGTATTCTTGCTAATAATTGAGCAATAGAAAAACAAACTTGTATAATTCATGTTTATAATTCGTAGAATAAAAATAAATGAAAACAATCATTTCAGTAAAAGATCTTAAAAAAAATTATGGCAAATTTGAAGCCGTAAAAGGAATTTCGTTTGATGTATATGAAGGGGAAATATTCGGATTGCTTGGCCCAAATGGTGCCGGCAAATCTACCACTCTCGAAATAATTGAAACCCTCAGGGATAAAACTTCCGGAAAGATAATTGTGGATGGTTTTGACCTTGACAATGATGCGGCGCAGATAAAAAAAATTATTGGCGTGCAATTACAAACTTCCGGTTTTTATCCCGGCTTGAATTTGCTCGAATTGATTGATCTTTTTTGTGGATTATACAATACTAAAACAGATCCGGGAGAATTGCTTGAAATGGTAAATCTGAAAGACAAGGCCAAAAATAAATACAAAGAAATGAGTGGCGGCCAGAAACAACGATTTTCCATAGCTACCACATTGATCAATAAGCCTAAAATTATTTTTTTGGATGAACCTACAACAGGGCTTGACCCGCAGGCGCGGCGTAATTTATGGGAATTGATTCGTACAATAAGGGAGGATGGCACTACTGTTATCATCACTACACACTATATGGACGAGGCGGAATATTTGTGTGATCGCGTTGCTATTTTAGATGAAGGAAAAATTATTGCGCTGGAATCTCCGGATAAATTAATTGACGACCTCGTAGATTCCGGTTTTGAAAGACCCAAAGAAACTAAGTCTGCAAACCTGGAAGATGTTTTTATTAACTTAACAGGAAAAGAATTCAGAGAAGATTAAACTATATTTGCGCGAATTTTTAAAAATTAATCCAACAAATTAAATTGAATGAAAGCTATTTTTCTCGCATTATTATTACCGGTTACCGTATCTTATGCTCAAACAAAAAAGCCTGTTGTAAAACACAATCATTTTGTTGAAAAAACAGTAAATCCCATGACTTCGACCGACAGCCTCAGTTATTCAATTGGTGTGCAGGTTGCTGAATATTATAAAACAGAGGGAGTAGAGAATGTAAATACAGAATATATAAAAAAAGCATTTTACGATGTTTATAATAAAAAACCATTAGCCATCTCAGAAGAGGAATGCAATATGAACATACAACAAAAATTACAGGAATTCCTTACACAAAAGGTAAGCGCCGTAAAAGAAGAAGGGAAAAAATTTTTAGAGGAAAATGAGAAACGCCCCAGTGTGTTTACCCTGCCGGATGGTATGCAATATGAAATTATTACCAAAGGAACGGGACCTATACCAACAGCAAAGGATACTGTCTCTGCTAATTATGTAGGCACATTGATTAATGGAAAAGAATTTGATAATTCTTATAAAAGAGGGCAGCCAATTACCATACCAGTTACCGGTGTTATCCGCGGCTGGACGGAAGCACTGCAACTGATGCCCGTTGGTAGTAAGTGGAAATTATATATTCCATCAGATTTGGCTTATGGTGATAGGGGAGCAGGCAATACCATTCCGGGCGGATCCACATTAATTTTTGAAATAGAATTATTAAAAATCGTGAATAAATAATTTTTTTATGGAAGATGATGAAATACTCCGTTATCCCATAGGAAAAGAAAATGAACAGGAAGAATATAAAAGTGAATTTAATGAAGAATTAAAATCATCGCTTATAAACGATATACGATTACTCCCAGTTTCTTTGGAATTTGCCATTCAAAATTTAGATGCCGCACAATTGGAAACTCCCTATCGTCCGGGTGGCTGGACAGTTCATCAGTTGGTACATCACATTGCAGATAGTCACATTAATGCGTACACGAGATTTAAACTTGGGTTGACTGAAGATAATCCCACCATAAAACCTTATGGCCAGGATGCATGGGTTCTTCTTTCTGATACCCAAAAATTACCTATAAATATTTCTATTACACTTCTTCATGCATTGCACACTAGGTGGTGCAGGTTTATGGATGATATGGATGAAAGCCAGTGGCAACGTACTATCTATCATCCTGAAAAGAAAGTAAAGATTACATTATGGTCACTTTTAAAATCCTATTCCTGGCATAGCAGGCATCATACAGCGCATATCACGAGTCTGCGTAAAAGCATGAATTGGAATTAGTGACCTGGCTTACCATTTAAAAATGAAACAATGAAATGGAAAATACTATCATCAGAATATTTAAGCAGGTTTCCTTATTTTACTGCCCGAAAAGACAAATGCGAAACTCCTGGCGGAAAAATTATTGATGAATATTATGTAGTGGAATTGTCCACTACTGTCTGTGCAGTGGCTGTCACACAAGAAGGAGAAGTTTTGATGGTAAGGCAATACAGGCATCCGATAGAAGAGACACTTATTGAAATTCCCGGAGGATTTATTGATGAAAACGAAACACCGGAACAAGCCATTAAAAGAGAATTGAAAGAAGAAACAGGATATGAATTTTCATCAATAATTAATGTAGGGAAAATTGCTGCCAATCCGGGTGTACTTAATAATTATACCTATCTTTTTTTGGCGCGCGGCGGGAAAAAAACAAGCAGACAAAAATTAGATAAAACTGAAGAATTAGAAGTAGAAAAAATTTCTCTCCAGGAATTAAAAAAACTTTTCCTTGAAAATAAGATTATGCAGGCCACTCATAACAGTTGTGTATTTTATGCATTGAGAAAATTAGGTGAGTTGTAATTCAAAGAATACTTTCTACCTCGCCTACCACAAACACACTTCCGCAAACAACAATTAAATCTTCTTTTGTTGCCTTATCAAGGGCAGCCTCCAATGCTTTGTTTACGCCAGGGTAGGTGTTTCCTTTAAGATGATAACATTCTGCTTTTGCTTTCAATTCATCTTCCGGTAATGCCCGCGGATTTTGCGCTTTCGTGAAATAATAATTTGCATTTTCGGGAAACTGTTCCAATACTTTTTCTATGTCTTTATCTTTTACCATCCCAAAAACAATATGGAGGTATTTGAACTTAATTTTTCCAATCTGGTTAATGAGTTGTTTTATGCCATCTTCATTATGCGCTACGTCCAGCGCTACTGTTGGCTTTTCATGGATTATTTCCCATCTTCCATGAAGTCCTGTAAGTTTCTTTACATGTGAAAAAGCAGATTTTATTTTTTCTTCCTGCAATAAAAAGGGATTTTTTAATAAATCTATTGCAGAAAGCACAGATAGAATATTTTTTTGTTGATAGAGGCCGTTCAGATCGAGACTATAATTTCTTTTCTCTTTGGTTTTTTTATTCAATATTTCCAATTCTAAATATTTCACATCATACTTTGCTCTTACAATTTCATATTTTTCTTCTGTAAAAAATATTTCGGATTTGGTTTCCTTAGCTTTATTTTGAAAAACTATTTTTGTTTCAGGAAGGACTTCACCGATCACTACCGGAATATTTGGTTTAATAATCCCTGCTTTTTCATAAGCAATTTTTGCAAGCGTATCACCCAAAATATCTTTATGATCAAAACTGATATTGGTAATTATAGAAAGTAGGGGAATAATTACGTTGGTACTGTCTAACCTGCCACCAAGGCCGGTTTCAATAATTGCGACATCTACTTTCTGCTGTGCAAAATAATCCAGGGCCATCACAAAAGTAAGTTCAAAAAAAGAAGGTTTTATTTCTTCTGAAATGGTTTTTGTTTTTTCTATAAAATCAACAACAAAATTTTGTGGAATCAATTCTCCATTTAATTTTATTCTTTCCCTGAAATCCTTTAGATGCGGCGAAGTATATAATCCCGTTTTAAATCCATTCGCCTGGAAAATGGCTGCAATGATATGGCTTACTGAACCTTTGCCATTTGTTCCGGCAATGTGAACCGTTTTGATTTTATTTTGAGGGTTGTCTAAAAAATCACAAAGTAAAATGGTATTTTTTAAATCTGCTTTATAAGCTTTTACTCCGCTGTGGCTAAACATGGGAAGCTTATTGTAGAGATAATGTATGGATTCTTCGTAGGTCAATTTGGTTAATTGTTTGATTGAAATATTATGCAAGTTAGTTCAAGGAGTAAACAAACCTGCCTACCGGCAGGTAGATAAATAGGAAGTAATTCTATTTTTTAATAAAACCTTTCGTGAATAATTCGATCCTTCAAAATTTAAAATTCCGATTATTTATCTGTTTACTGTAAATAATCGAATTAAGGTTACCGCATTGTTTAATTTAAAATTGAAATTTTTAGAAAGCCTAACTCTTCAGTACAAAAACAAAAAGTATCGTTCCACTCTCAAGATCACTTTGTGCAGGAGGAAATTTTAATTCACGGGCCTTTTCAAGCGCTGTATTTCTTAGTGCAGGATTGGAGGTAGTGGTTCCTCTTGAAACTACAGCACTTATTACTTTTCCTGCGGCATTAACCTGGATGTCAACATACACTTTTGCATTTTCATTAAAATCGCCTTGCATATTAGGGAAGTGGACGGGCCTGCGTCCCGAAAGACCTCGCACTACACTCATTCCGCTTCTTCCGGTTGGTGAATCGCCATAAGAGTCGGGATTTCCATTTGGGCTTCCAGCATCACCATTGCCTGGCTTATAACCCTGGTTTCTAAAACCATTATCTGCAGTAGCGCCGTTTCCCCCTCTACCATTTCCTCCTTTATATAATGGAATTTTTGGTTCACGTGGTGCAGGGTGAGGATTTACAATAGGAGAGGGATGTATATTTCTTGAAGCTCTTGTGATAACTTCTTTGTTTACTATTTTGGCTTTTTTATTTTGTTTTTCCGATTTTACTACAGGCGCTGCTGTTTCATCCTTACTTTCATCTGCTTTAATATTTTGTGAAGGTTCTTCACGAACGCGGTGGGATGACTCGCGTGATGCTACACTTTCATTATCCGGCGCGCGCTCTCCTTTAACCATCGGTTGTACGTCGCCCATTCCTTCCTGCTCGTTACCAAGGTTTATCTGAATCAAATCCTGCACAACAGGGGTAGGGGGTATTTTCATTGGCCATGTATAAAATATGGCAAGCATTAAAAATAAGCCGCAACTAATGAGTGTGTAAAAAAGGGCTTTCCTGTTTTTTTCTGCCTCAAAAGAATGATTTATATAAGTTGCTTCCAATGACTTTTATTTTTTCAGTTTCAAATTTAATCAATCAAAAAAAATATTCAGGTTTGTAAATGTTAAAAGAAAAATTTTTAACCACGAATTACCCGAATTTCAACAAATTGTTTGCTTCCTGGTTCTTTAATATTTTTTTACTTCTTACTTCTTTTTCCAAAAAGCAGGCTGCCGATCCGCACCATATTGCTACCTTCTTCAATCCCCATTTTATAATCTGAGCTCATGCCCATGCTGAGAATTGAAAATTGAGAATTGAAAATTGAAAATTGAGAGTATTTATCAAACAAAGACCTCAAAAATTGAAACTCTTTCCTCACTACTTTTTCATCATCAGTAAAAGAGGCCATTCCCATTAAGCCTTTTATACAAACATTTTTATAATCCGTGCTTCCAGTGTAACCTGTGGTAAGAATCTCCAATTCTTTTTCATCTAATCCAAATTTTGTTTCTTCTTTGGCAAGATGAATTTCCAGCAGGCAATCTATTTTTCGATTATTTTTTTGAGCCTCTCTATTAATTTCTTTTAATAATTTTTCACTGTCCACGCTTTGTATTAATGATACAAAAGGAGCTATCAATTTTACTTTATTGGTTTGAAGGTGGCCTATGAAATGCCAGTGGATATCTTTAGGAAGTTTTGTATATTTTTCTAAAAGTTCCTGTACATAATTTTCTCCGAAATCCCTTTGGCCAAGGTTATAAAGTTCCTGAATTTCTGCAACTGGCTTAGTTTTGGAAACTGCAACAAGGATTACGTTTTTCTTCTTTAGGTCAATGGAAATCTCTTTATATAATTCTGAGTTTACCGACAATTTTTTTTTAAATTTTTTTATAAATTATAAAGTTATTTTCTGCAACAGCATATCAGGTGATTATTTCAGAATGGCCCTGCTGATTACAATCCTTTGTACTTCGCTTGTACCTTCATAGATCTGTGTGATTTTCGCATCACGCATTAATCTTTCTACATGGTATTCTTTCACATAGCCATAGCCACCATGAATCTGAACTGACTCTGTTGTAGCCCACATCGCAGTTTCACTGGCATATACTTTTGCCATTGCAGCACTTTCAGTATAGTCTTCACCTTTATCCTTTTGCCATGCTGCGCGAAAACAAAGCAGACGTGCAGCATTGACTCTTGTAGCCATATCCGCAATTTTGAATTGAATGATCTGGTGGTTCTTTAGTTCAGTGCCAAATGCTTTTCTTTCTTTTGAATATGCGATTGCTCTTTCCATAGCTCCGGATGCAAGTCCTAATGCTTGCGATGCAATACCAATGCGACCTCCCGAAAGTGTTTGCATTGCGAACTTAAAACCAAAACCATCTTTTCCGATCCGGTTTTCCTTCGGTACTTTCACATCTGTAAATGAAATGCTATGTGTATCGCTTCCGCGGATACCCAACTTATTTTCTTTTGCACCTACATGTACTCCTGGCCAGTTTTTTTCTACAATAAATGTATTAATACCATGGCTACCTTTTTCAGGATGCGTTTGAGCCATCACCAAATATACCGAAGCAGTATTTCCATTTGTGATCCAGTTTTTGACACCATTGATTACGTAATGATCGCCTTTTTCTTCTGCAGTAGTTCTTTGCGAAGTAGCGTCGCTGCCAGCTTCCGGTTCGCTCAATAAAAATGCGCCAATATATAATTTGCCATTTTTTTTCCCTTGCGCCAGCGGTGTCAGATATTTTTCCTTTTGTTCTTGAGTACCAAATGCTTCCAGGCCATAACACACCAGGCTGTTGTTCACACTCATACAAACACTTGTACTCGCATCCACTTTACTTATTTCTTCCATCGCCAATACATAACTGATCGTATCTAATCCGGCGCCTCCATATTTCGGACTTATCATCATTCCCATAAATCCGAGATCAGCTAATTTGATCACCTGATCGTAAGGGAATTTTTGGTGTTCATCCCTCTCAATCACGCCGGGCAAACATTCAGTATTGGCAAAGTCACGTGCTGCCTGTCGTATCATTAATTGCTCTTCGGTTAACTTGAATTCCATTAACTATTTTTTAAGTATTGCAAAAGTAAGTTAATTCGCTAAGGTCGTAATTTGCTGATGAGCTAATGAGTAACAAATTTTAATAAGGCTGATTATTAAAAGCAATTTTCAATAAGATTGGAAACAGAGATTTGTGTTATTAGTTTACTTACTGTAAGACCTTATCCCAAGCACGTCCGATTCCATCTTTCTCTTCTTACCTATTTTTCCGTAAAGAACTGCGATCAAAGTTTTACGTAAGTCTTTGGATAATTTAAAAGATTTTTAGTAATTTTAAGTAAATAAAAAATATGGATAATCCTGAAATTAAAAAACAACTTCATAATTATATCGATATGATTGAGGATGAATCTCAACTCCAAATGTTGAATGATGCTGCCGAAGTTTATGCGACAAAAAGCCAAAAGGATATACTTGATATATTGACATCTGACCAGTTGAAAAGACTAGAGCAAGCTATTAAGCAAGTTGATGAAGGAAAAGTAGTTCCTCATGAAGATGTTGTAAAAATATCAAGGGGATGGCTTACAAAATAAATTGGTCAGAAATTGCCTTGGAAGATTATAATGGAATAATCACTTACCTTATAACTAATTGGTCATTTTCTGTAGCTTCCGATTTTGAAGATACGGTAAATAAAAAATTGGAGAATTTGTCAAAGCGTCCATTTGTTGGAATTAAATCTCATAAGAATTCTTCCGTAAGAAGTATTTTGTTTACTCCGCACAACAGGTTGTATTATAGAATAACTGAACAAATTATTGAATTGCTTACTATTATTGATACAAGGCGAAATCCTAAGCAGAATCCTTTCTAGATTATACAATCATCTTTTGAGTTCTGAATTACACTTTAGCTAATTAACTTACCTTCGCAGCCAAATTTTTTTTTAAGTACCAATGCAGGCGGAAGTAAACAACAAATTAGTTAACGAAATAAAGAAACGCAGGACATTTGCCATCATCTCCCACCCGGATGCAGGAAAGACTACGCTTACTGAAAAATTTTTACTTTTTGGCGGCGCTATTCAAACTGCGGGTGCCGTAAAAAGTAATAAGATTAAAAAACACGCCACCTCCGATTTTATGGATATAGAAAGACAGCGCGGAATTTCTGTTGCTACATCTGTATTAAGTTTTGAGTATAAAAATATTTTAATAAACCTTTTGGATACACCTGGCCACAAAGACTTTGCAGAAGATACTTACAGAACTTTAACGGCAGTAGATAGTGTAGTGCTGGTGATAGATTGTGTAAAGGGAGTGGAGGAACAGACGAAAAGACTAATGGAGGTTTGCCGCATGCGTGATACGCCCGTGATTGTTTTTGTAAATAAACTGGATAGGGACGGGAAAAATCCTTTTGATCTTTTAGATGAAATAGAATCAGAATTAAATATTCAATTGCATCCCTTAAGTTGGCCTATTGGAATGGGAAAAGAATTTAAAGGGGTTTATAATTTGTTTGAGAAAAATCTTTTATTATTTAACCCAAACCAAAAAACTACAGAAGAAGATGTGCCGATAGAGAATATTGATGATAAAATAGTGGAAGAAAAATTGGGTCAAAAAGACGCCGCTCATTTGAGAGAGGATGTTGAATTATTAGATGGCGTTTATGGAAAGTTTGAAAAACATCCTTACCTGGAAGGGAAAATAGCACCCGTATTTTTTGGTAGTGCCATTAATAATTTTGGCGTAAAAGAGTTGCTGGAAACATTTATACAAATAGCGCCTTTGCCACAACACAGGGAAGTGACCACACGCATTGTAGAGCCTGTGGAAAATAAATTCAGCGGATTTGTTTTTAAAATACATGCCAACCTGGACCCGCGTCACCGCGACCGGATTGCTTTTCTTAGAGTGTGTGCAGGAAAATTTGAACGTAATAAATATTTTCATCACGTTCGTCTAAGCAAGAACGTTAGGTTCAGTAATCCTTACACTTTTTTAGCCAGAGATAAAGACATTATTGAAAATGCTTATCCCGGCGATGTGATTGGTCTATTCGATACCGGAAATTTTAAAATTGGCGATACGCTTACAGAAGGCGAGGACTATTATTATACCGGCATTCCTTCTTTTTCCCCCGAATTATTTAAAGAGGTTGTAAACAAAGATCCGTTGAAAACCAAGCAACTTGAAAAAGGTTTATTGCAATTAACTGATGAGGGTGTAGCACAATTATTTACACAGTTTGGAGGCAATAAAAAAATTATTGGTTGTGTGGGTGAATTGCAGTTTGAAGTAATTCAATATCGCTTACTACACGAATACAGCGCTTCAGTGCAACTCAATTCACTTCCTTTCTACAAAGCCTGCTGGATCACTTCAAAAGATCCGAAAAAATTGGAAGAGTTTATAAAATTTAAGTCAGGGAATATTGCTAAAGATAAAGATGGCCTTCTGGTTTATCTCGCACAGAGCGAATGGTTTTTAAACACAGAGCGTACTAATAATCCGGATATTGAATTTCATTTTACAAGTGAGATACATAAGTGATAATTGAAAATGGACAATTGAAAATTGATAAAGTGAGGGTGCATTTCAAATTGTGGCGTAACTGGACTGGTAGTGGGCGGTGATGACCTGCCTACCGGACAGGCAGGCACCACCCACGGCGCAACTCCCCGGTTCGTTTCTCACGAACCGGCGACAATTATATATGCACCATCCACAACAAATTCATTTTCAATTATTTATATTTGATGTATACTGTTTTTTTGCGCAGCCAGGGCAGGGAAAATTTGAAATGTACCCGACTGGAACTTAAGGGGGTAAAATAAAATTTGTACCTTTGACAGCATAAATAGTTTGACTATGATTATTACCTTCAATGATGAGAAAACGCTGCATCAGTGAATAACTTTTAATATGGTTTTAATTTCTCCGATAGTTTATTTTTAATGTCAAGGTTGATTAATAAAAAGCACACTTCAATGAACGAACGCTTTTCTATTTCAAAAAGGTCGCATGGTCTTTTTTAATTTTTCAAAAAGAGCACCTTGTATCCTTATTTGACAGACAGATTTGGTTTTAGCCAAAAAGCGCTGCATGTAATAATTAACGGTAAGGTGCCTTGTAAAGAACTTTTTAAATCAACACTGACTTTTATTAATTTTGTTACTGCCGGATGAAGCGGAAGCAGGCTCTGCTGAGGAGCAACCTGCCAGGAATAATCCGGCCAGATACGCATCTCTTCAAATAGCTGTTGAGTTTTCAATGGCTATTTTTTACAGATGCATTTCTGTAAATGCCTTAAAAAACTTACACCCTTCTATTCTACAACGCCTGTTACATACTCTTTTTTATTTTTTAATACATAATTTATTCTTGACAACAGGTGTTTGGCTACCCTTATAATCGCTTTATTCTTTTCCATTCTCCGACAATATTTTTTATACATCATTAATAAGGCCGGATCTTTACGCACCACACTCCAACTGCTCTCCACCAACGCTGTACGCAGGTAATGATTGCTACGGTTAGTAATGCCTTTTGTTTTTTTTGTTTCACCGCTGTCACTGGTGTTGGGTACCAACCCGACGTAACTGCACAAATTATCAAAACTCTTAAACCGGGTTACATCCTGCAATTCAAACAGCATCACCGCCGCGTTAATTTCCCCGATACCCGGAATACTTCTCAAAAGGGTTATTTCCTTTTGGTATCTGGATTGCTTGCACAACTTGCGGATGGCGCGGGTCGCTTCGAGCAATAATGCCCTGGTTTGTTGATAATCTTTGATAAACAAACCCAAGGTGATTTTTAATTCATCGGTACCACAATCAATTGCCTGTAGTTCTTTTATAAAATGGCTACTCCAGTACTGGCCGGCTTCATAATCTTTGGGTAAAACCAAACCACTGAAATGGAGTAACTGCCATATACGATTTTTACAACGGGTTTGGTCACTTACAATTTTTGCTCTCGCCCTTACCAAAGAACGGCCATGCTCCCAACGCAACAACGGTACATAAATACCTTTCATCTTTTTACTTTGTAAATGTTCGCACAATTTACGGGCATCTATTTTATCACTCTTTTGGCGTTTCTCTTTATCGCTGGTAGCCACGTCTGCGGCATTTACTACCTGACAATTAATGCCATGATTGCTT
>DATKQQ010000307.1:0-27393 GCA_035532615.1 Hanamia sp. | reverse complement strand
CAGGCTCATCAAAACAGCGCCTAAAGCAGGGCCTAAGACAAACCCTGAAGTATACAGAACACCTGCTGCCAAAGGGATGGCAATTGCATTATAACCGGTAGCCCATACCAGGTTTTGAATCATCTTTTTGTAAGTGGCTTTCCCAAAAAGAATAAGTTTGGCGATATCATTTGGATTACTATTTACCAAAATAATATCTGCCGTTTCCGCTGCTATATCAGTGCCTGAGCCAATAGCTATACCTACATTTGCCTGTGCCAGAGCCGGTGCATCATTTACTCCATCACCGGTCATAGCAACAAACTCGCCTTTACTTTGAAGATCTTTTACAATTTCTACTTTCTGATGGGGTAATACTTCGGCAAAATATTTATCCAATCCGAGTTCATCTGCAACAGCCTTAGCCACTATTTCATTATCTCCGGTAGCCATCATCACTTTAATTCCATTCTTTTTAAATACTTTGATCGCCTCTTTACTTTCCGGGCGAATCGCATCCGCAAGGCCTATAAACCCGGCTATCTTATCATTAACTAATACAAAAACAATGGTTTCTGCATTGCTTGAAAAGGCATCTTTTGGGGCTTCGAGATTCTTATCTTTTAAATAACCAGGACTAACAACTTTCACTGATTTTCCTTCCACTTCGGCTTCAACACCCTGGCCGGTTATTGCATTAAACTTTTCCGATTTTGGTATAGTTATTTTTAGTTCTTTTACTTTATTGATAATGCCAACAGCAATCGGGTGTTCGGAGGTTTGCTCCAAAGCACTGGCTAACCGCAATACTTCTTCTTTTGAAATTTCATTATTACTACTATCATAACGGTTAACGCCAAACACTCCTGTTGTAAGTGTTCCTGTTTTATCAAATAGAATGCTCGTTATTTTCCGGGATTCTTCAAATGCAGTTCGGTTACGAATCAACAATCCATTTTGTGCAGAGACTGCTGTGGAGATGGCAACAACCAGAGGGATGGCTAAGCCGAGAGCATGCGGGCAAGTAATGACCATAACGGTAACCATTCGTTCCAATGCAAAAACAAATGGAAAGCCCAGGATCAGCCAAACCGCCAATGTACCAAAACCTACTGCCAATGCAATAAAGGTTAGCCATTTAGCTGCACGGTCAGAAAAGTTCTGCATCCTTGATTTCGCTTTTTGAGCTTCCTTAACCAACTTAATTACCTTATTCAGGTAACTATCTTTACCGGTATGTTCCACCTTCATTTTAATTGAACCATTTCCATTGATGGAGCCACCGATTACTTTATTTTCTTTTTCTTTCTTAACAGGTTTCGATTCTCCCGTTAACATAGATTCATTGAAATAACTACTTCCTTCTACAATAATGCCGTCCGCAGGCACTTTTTCCCCAGGTTTGATCATTATGATATCATCCTTTGCCAACTGGTCTATTTTCACATCTTCAACCTGCCCATCCTTTTTAACCCTGTGCGCTTCAGCAGGCATCATGCTTACCAATAATTGCAATGCTTTTGACGCGCCTAATACAGATTTCATTTCCAGCCAATGTCCTAACAACATGATATCAATCAATGTGGCCAACTCCCAGAAGAAATCCACGCCTTTTAAACCAAAAATAGTTGCTGCGCTATAAAAATAAGCTACTGAAATAGCCATGGCAATAAGCGTCATCATACCGGGAGCGGCTTTTTTTATTTCACTCCAGAAGCCTTTCAGAAAAGGCCATCCACCCCAGAAGTAAACAAAAGTGGAAAGCCCCAACAAAACAAATTTGTTACCGGGAACCTCCACCTTGTAGCCTAATAAATGTTGGATCATGGGAGAAAGCACGAGTATAGGAATGGTAAGAATTGTACTTAGCCAAAATCTTTTTTTAAAATCCGCGATCATCATTTTGTGATGGTCATGCCCTGCCATGCCCATGGGTATGGCACCATGATCCATTTTACTATGATCCATTTTACTATGATCCATTTTTGAATGATCTATTTTGGAATGATCCATTTACCTTAGTATTTATATTTACTTTCTGCCCCGGTTTCTAAAAATCAGGAAAACAATGAGAATTATGACTATCGGAATTATCCACATTCCATATCCCATTCCCCAACCCCAGGAATTATTGTGCATCATTTGATTTATTTTAATTGCTGATTAAATTATTGAAATAGTCAGTATAAATAATCCCCATAACTGCTTGGTGCAACTTGCAACAATCAAAATTTTTAGGAACTTATTTCAAAGAGTATTACTTGTTCATCATATCCTTTCCACCCATCATCCCTTTTTGCTGCATCATGTCTTGCATCATCTTCATTGATTGTGGGTTTTGCGACATCATCCTCAACATCATGCTCATCATTGCAGGATTTTGCGCCATCATATTGTACATGTTCTGAACTCTTGTGCTGTCACCTCCTGCCATATTCATACCTTGCATCTGTCCATTTTGCCTCATGCTTCCATTTTGCAGCATTTGCATGGCATTTTGATTACTCCTTATATGCCCCATCATGTTAGTCATCAGTTGTGGATTGTTGGAGATTTCCGTCATTATAGAGTCCTGCATGGTATTGTCTTTCAGCAATTCCGATGCAGAAGAAGTTGTGTGTTGAGCACATGATGAAGCCCCTATTGCCAAGCCTATTACTATCAATATGGTTTTTAAATTTTTCATTTCGATTACTTTTTATAGTTATTAATTTTGTTGTAATATTTTTTTTCTTTTATTCAATCTCTTCTTTGTTTATTTCACCGCTCGCAAATCTTTTCTTCAGAATGTCCAACGATATCCTTTTTTTAAAAAATTCACATCAATTAAAATGACACCTTCAGTTCGATTCCTGATATGAATCATTCAGTACAATTTTTATACATATCAATTTTTAGTCCAACAATCCAAAGCTTTTATCATCCAGCCGATTATACGGACCCGAAGCATTGCGATTTTATATTTTCATAGTTTCCCTTTTCATTTTTTCTTTAGGTGACAGATTTAATGTGGAACTACAATACTGGCAGCTAATCTGCTTATCACTGATTAAAACATTCATCATGTGGCATGTAATAGAAGTGTTTACATAAGAACCCAAATGAGAATTATTAATTCGCATTGCTTCCCATTTCATTTTTTCTTTGGGAGACAGGTTTAATACAGTAGCGTCCTGTGATAAAATACATTTCCTTTCAATTCTGTTAAGATTATTCTTTGAACCAACGTCAATTTTTACCTTTTCCCATTTCATTTTTTCTTTGAGAGAGAGATTTAAGGAACTCCTGAAGTATTGACATGCACTTAAATTGTCCATTACCATATCATGGTGCACAGGACAAGTATATGTCACTTTTTCTGGGTTTTGTTTAGTAAGCTTTGTTTGATTATTTGTTGAGATCTGCGCAAATATGGAGGCTGACATGATGGTTAAAATTGCCATCATCAGCATTTTAAACTTTTTCATTTTTGTAAATTTTAATGTTACTGGAATTAATCCTTTGATACGGCATTAGAAATACCAATAGCCTGACAAATAGCTTTGCCTGGCTGTGATAACAACATTAAGTCTAAATGCGGAAAACGCGGTCGCGGAGGTAAATCGCTACACCGTAGCCAGGCGGCGGTGCATGATTAATGGGGATTATTTCTGAAGCAGCAGCAAATTCATTGAAAGATAATTCTAAAAAATAAGGAGGTAAAGCTAAGGTGGTTGAAGGTGTAGGGTGAAAAACTGATTCAGGAATATTCTGATCTTTCTCATTTTTGACAAACCTGTTTTCATTCCTGCAACAATTTTTGTCTTTCTGATTGATATGCACACTTCCACACTTGACACATATTTTGGATATACAGTGGTTAAGACCACGATCTACCTGGCTACCGGTACAATATTGTTTCTGTAAAGTGAAGCCTAAAGAAGCAAATATGTACAACGGGGTTAATATAGCAAGAAATACTCTTTTCATTTTATAACAGAGATAAAATTCTTTTCCAACAACGCCATCAATTTCATTTTCAGGATTTCAAATACAACATAAAGAAACAAAATATGCAGATGGAAAATAATGATCTAAATCAGCTTTTGAGGTAATTTTAATTATACATTTTAAACATTAATACTTCCCCCTATTAAGAACCATGAGTTTTGAGTTTTGAGTTTTGATGTAACTTTTAAATTTTAATAGGTTATCGTAATTCCTGCCCCCAGCCCCATATCACTATCATAATGCGTTGAAAGAGAAAAATATTTTGTCAGGATATATTTAAGCCCTGCGGCATATTCTTTATCAGTATTTATCATAAAATTAAAACGCAGGCGTGGAGTTACTGATATATCTTCCCTACTTAACTGAAAGCGGAATTTACCATTACCATCAATACGGGCATCTGCAATAACCAACATGGGTAAAGTATATGCTATACCTGCCATCACAGTATTTCTATGATCTTTATTACTTACCTGACCAAACA
Source organism: Hanamia sp. (assembly GCA_035532615.1). Taxonomy (GTDB): domain Bacteria; phylum Bacteroidota; class Bacteroidia; order Chitinophagales; family Chitinophagaceae; genus Ginsengibacter. The sequence goes on along the minus strand of DATKQQ010000307.1, from coordinate 22,940 downwards.
TATTCTTTGTATCACTGCCGAAAATATTATTTTCTTTAGGATTATATTTCTTGTAATGATAGTCATATCCTACATAAGGAAACCACCATTGCATCCTGCCCAGGTAGCGGCCCACCATAGTTTCACTTTCGTAACCCATTTTATCGTTTAAGCCCAGGTGCCACATGGTGCTTGCCTGCCATCGTGTATTTGCCAACATTGCCAGGCCATCGCTGCCATTACTTTCCAATCCAATTCTTGCCATCAAATGGGGCATTTGATCATCCCAATATAATTTTCGTAGTGCCAATTTTGGGTCCGGAATTTCCGGATTAACCGGCGAATTTTCATAGCTAAAAACTCTTCCCATTCCACTCATCATATGGTACAAAATATGGCAATGAAAAAACCAATCGCCGCTTGCATTGGCCGCAAATTCTACGGTATCTTTTTCCATAGGCATAATATCCAACACATTTTTTAATGGAGCATAATCTCCCTTCCCGTTGAGCACCCTAAAGTCGTGCCCGTGCAGGTGCATAGGGTGGCGCATCATCGTATTGTTGTAAATAATTATTCTTAAGTTTTCACCTTTTTTAATTAAAATTTTATCCGTTTCAGATAATGTCTTATTATCTATGCTCCATACATAGCGGTGCATGTTGCCGGTCAAATCGAATTTCAATTCCTTTAACGGACCGGGAGGTAATGTTGTTTTCTCCGGGGAACGCAACATTCCATAGTTAAGCGTAACCATATCTGCCCCACTACCTGGAGAAGCGGGGGCCATATCCATTCCGGGCATCGCATCGGTTTTAATAGTATCATTTGGATTTTCGGGACCTGTTATTTCAGGATACATTACCGTATTCATATCCATCTCCTGGTTTTGCATTGCCATACCTTCCATCTGTACCAGGTTACCTTTCATGTCCATCATGTCGTTCATCATCTTCATCCCTGCAAAATATTTTAGTTTGGGCAGTTTTGCTGCAGGCACTTTTGGCCCGCTTCCCAACCAAAGAGAGGCATGCCCGGTGCGGTCTTCTGGTGTTGCTAAAAATTCGTAACTCTTGTTATCGGGTATCGTCACTACCACATCATATGTTTCTGACACACCAATGATAAGCCTGTCCACTTCTACAGGTACCACATCATTTCCATCGTTAGCTACCACCGTTATTTTCCCACCGGAATAAGTGAGCCAGAAATAGGAAGATGCGCCGCCATTTGCAATACGTAACCTTACTTTATCTCCCGCCTTAAATTGGGGCTGCTCATTATCTGCCTTTCCATTTATTAGAAACCTGTCATAAGCCACATCACTTACATCCATTGCTGTCATACGTTTCCACTCGTTGGTTAGCTTTGTCTTAAAATGCCCACTCTTTATCGCTTCAGCATAGCTTTGTGTGCTACCTTTTTCTATGGCAAACCAATCTGTAGCATTGTGCAGGCTTCGGTTAACTTCTCCGGGTTTCATATCTGTCCAATCACTTAACACTATCGGTATCGTGGGAATGTCCCATTCTTTTCTTTTATTGATTATAAAAGCGCCATACATTCCAATTTGTTCCTGAAATTTAAAATGGCTGTGGTACCAATGGGTACCGCTTTGAATAAGTGGGAACTTGTACAAATGGGTGGTATGGGGTTTAATTGGCATTTGCGTAAGATTGGGTACGCCATCATATCGGTTAGGCAGAAAAATGCCATGCCAGTGTAAAGTAGTTCCTTCGTTCAATTCATTGTGAACGTAGATTTCTGCAGTGTCACCTTCGGTGAAGGTTAAGGTAGGCATAGGGATTTGTCCGTTTACAGCAATAGCACGTCTTGGTTTTTTACCAAAAGTAACAATGGTATCCCTTATATATAAATCGTATCGTACCGTATGGGGTGGCGTATTATAATGTACAGTCTTAATGAGGCCGAGGTCTGTCTTTGACATATCCATATTGCCCATACTATCTCCTTGTGGAGGAGGTGATTTCTTTGGCATCTTCATTCCCGGCATTTCCTGCGCTGATGCGAAAGAATAGATAGAGATAAGAAACGTTATTAGAATTATTTTTCTCATTTTTTTATTTTTATTGACAACATTTCTTCTTATGAATAAAAATTGCTTTTACAAATTTTAATACTATTTTTTTAAAATTTTTCATTATGGATTTATTTTATCAAGGCTGTCCTGGGCTTTTTGCGCCCAACCCGTAATTAATACCTTTTGCTCTTTTGAAAGCCTTGCATTTTTGTGAATAATGGTATAAGAATACAGCGGCATTTCTCCATCTTTAATCTGATCTGCAATTGCTTTCAATTTACTTTGCTGCTTTCTGATTGGGTAAGAACCAAAGTCGCTAAAGTTCAATTCCTTTTTTCCGTTGATTATATGATTGTTTAAAATCCAACCAACAGGCTGCACGTAAGTGTACCAGGGATAATTGGTATTATTACTATGGCAATCATAACAAGCAGTTTGCAAAATCATTTTCACATTTTCGGGAACGGAAACCGCTTTGGAAATATCAGTCGGCAAAACCTGCCCACTTTTGTTGCGTGCAGGTTGTATAAACTGAATTGCAATAAATACAATCAAAAGGATTAATACTATTTTTTTGAAAATGCTCATTATTTTCTATTGTAATGTTTCCTTTATGGCGCCGCAGTCAGGCATTTTTTTTCCTAAATAAGGATTTTTTATTTCTTTGCTTTCACTCAGCCAGGTGGCTTTCCCGTTATCATACATCGGGCACGAATCGAGATACATCTCTTTACCGGCGCCTGTCGCTTTTAAAAGGTCGTACATATCTTTACTTAACATTTCAAAATGCTCCCGCTGGTGCTCAATCTTATCGCCGTTCTCGCTTATGTGTTCACTATTTTCTTTTATATCACCAACCAATCCGAGAAATACTTTTTTCTGATCGGACGTTAATGTGGAAGCATCAAATTTAGAAAGGGCATCCAAAATTTCTTTTCCGTTTTTTGCCGCAGCGCTGCCGTTATCATCTGCTAAAGAATTTTTGAGGTTTACATAGCCGGTGATAATACCATCAGCAGGTTTCTCATTATTTGCAGGCGTAGCAACCGACCCGGTTTGTGCAGAATCAGTGTTATTTATTTGTTTACTGCCGTTAGTATTGCATGCCGTAAAAGAGAGCGCTACAATGCCCGCGCTTATGATCATTGTTATTTTTTTCATTTTATTTGTTTTTGGTTGTTTAAAATATCCTGGCAGGTAATTGACACGCATGCCAATCAACTTACCAGTTCAAGAAAGAGAGATTATTGAATGGTTTCTGTTGTTTTACCACAAGAAGGCATGGCGCTGCCGAAATAAGGATTTTTAATCACCATATTGCTGCTTAGCCATGTTGCCTTTTTCATAGGGCAATACTGATAATATACCGGTTCGGTATTAAGTTTAACCGCTTTGGCTAAAGCATACATATTTACAGAAAACGCAGAAAAATAATCACGTTGTTTTTTAATATCTTTAGTAGCTGAGATTTTACCCGCATCTTTTAGCAATGGTTCCTTAGTGTATCCGGGAATAATTTCGGGGCTAATGCCATTGATGGTTTTTACAAATTGCTCTGCATTTGTAGCAGCGCTATTAGCATCGCCACTAACTAAAGCATCTTTTATGTTGTAGTAAGAAGTGAGTAATTCAGAGGGTTTGGGTGTTGAAGCATCCTGTGCAAAAGTTTGTTGCACCAATGCGGTTGCAAATATGGCAACCATTACAATTATTTTTTTCATTTCTATTTGATTTAATATTAATACAATAATTACAGGCAGGGAATATATCCCATGCACAACATTGAAAACATTAAATCATATTTGAAAACTCCGGATAGCTATGCGGATGTCCGGTATAGGTGGGTGATAACTTCGGACAAAATATTTTATACCTGAAGTTTGGGTAGAAGGAGGTAAAACATCAAGGTTATAAAAAGAAGCAAGGTAAGAGGTAAAAGAAACCGGATTTACTACATTTATCGAAGAGGCAAGAGCCTTGTCAATCTTCTGAAATTGCATCACTTCATCATTACAGCAATTGTCCTTATTATTTTTTGTTTGATGGTTTTCAACATTATTATCATGGTGATGGTGAATAGCTACTGATTCAATTGAACTTTCTTCATGATGATGTGAATTAAACCCCATATCCAGCCCAACGGCACACGCAAAACCAATAACCATATTCATGGAGAATACGGCTAACAGGAAAGCTGCTTTTAAATGTATGGATTTTTTTCTTTGCATTAATTTGATGCAAAAGTAAATCTTTTAAGGAAAACTGAATTACTCCACTTTTATAAAAAGGTTAAAATCATAACCTCCGTTCAAACTAAATAGGAAGGTATCTTCTTAGACAACAATGGGTTAAGAAATTTCTATTTTGGCCTGTGGCTATTTTTCTAATAGCATCGTGTGTATTGAAAGGCGAGTCAAATTCATTTATCCTAAACCGGCATCCTATACTTCCTGGTTCTGCCTATGATGGCCTTAGCCCATTTTGTTTGTTTAAAATAATATTATTTATAGAATAATACCCTTTTTTATTCTGCTTCTCCCTCGTCAATAAACAATGGAGATACAAAAGCGGAAGTCTTTTTTATCAACAACTGATTTAATTTAATATAACTACTTTTCTCGCTTTTAAAACTTCTGAGGGAAATGTGTTTTGACTTAATTGCAAATCGGTTTCAATTGAAAATCCTGCATGCATTAAATTTTTTTTAAACGAAACAGGACGACAACCGGTGAGAAGTGCAGGCATGTTTTTAGAAACCCAATACCAAAATTTATTTATCCTTTTTTCACCAAATGAAAATACAGAAATAACTGCAATACCTCCGGGTTTTAAAATCCTATAAAATTCAGAAGCAATCTTATCAAATGTTTCTTCAGGCATTAAATCAACCATGAAATTATTAATCAAAATATCAAAAGAGTTATCCTTAAAATCGAGTTGTAATACGTTGCCTTCTTTTAATTCAAAATTATGGGTATTAAGTTTTTGCAATCTATGTTTTGCTTTACTAAGCATATCCGGAGACAGATCAATACCTATATTTATTCCATTTGGATTTTCCCTGGCAATTTTCTCAAACACGATACCTGTTCCGCAAGCAACTTCTAAAATTGTTTGCTTGTCTTTTATTTCTGCTAATTCTAAAACTTTTTTGGCTGCTTTTGACTCCGTAAGCCAACTCCAGAAGTCATAAAATAAAATGACATTTTTAAAACTTTTTTGTACTTTCAGTTGATCAAAGTTTCTATCTAATATTTTCATATTTTTATCTATTATTGTTGATGTTTCATTATTACCTGTTTATGCTTGTATAACAATTCTATTGATCATTGTCCATCATCAGCTATTTCTAATCATAGATCTCTTCCCTATACTTAATAATGTTTTAACAATGTTTGCAACAATGCTGATCGTTTTTTGCTTTTTCAAAACACTCCCGGCCTTCTTTAAATGCAAAATATGAAAGCCCTAATGTACCCATGCTATCAATATATGGGAAGTGGGTCAATTCATATATACCGCTACTAACCAGCAAGATTATTGACATATAAATACAAACTTTAGTACATGCTGCATCTGCAAGTATGGCTTCTGAATTGAGTTTATTACCTACTTTACGCTTGAGTAACATTAAGGCAGACATTACAACAATTGATATTATTGAAATGATAACACCTATAAAAGTAGTGGTAGGGTTGTGGCCTGTCCAGATATTATAAATACTTGTTATTATAAGCCCTGTAACTAAAAAGTAAAAGGAAAAGCCGGTAATTTTTAAAGCTGTTTTTTCAAAATTATCTCTATTACTATTATTCTTTTGAATACGAATGATCATATGTACAATACCAAGTCCGGAGATTACTTCGATAAAGCTATCTGCGCCAAAACCAAACAATGCCAAACTGCCATCTTCATAACCCATGTACGTTGAGACTAATCCTTCGGCTATATTGTAAAAATTGTAAATACAGCAACTCCTAAAGCCAATTTGTATAATTGGGTATTTTCAGTTTTAAATATTTCTAATGTTTGCATTAATAAGTATACTTTTAAAAAATACAGGTTTACCTTATTAGGAAAGTATCCTGGTATTATTTTCTTTTAAAACTACAAAACAAAAAATTCTGTACAGTATTAAATGGAGTAGAATGATTTTCATGGATACATTTAATTCTATCAAATGCTATTTCAAATCTTGCCGACATGGAAGTTTTGGAGTATTTTTTTACATCTAACCCGCTACATTTATCAGGCACTGTTTCCGAAAAGGTTCCCATTATTAAATAGCCGTTTCGTTTAATAGCCTGTTCTGCCAGTGAAACATATTTACCTATTTTTTCTTCAGTGGTAAGAAAATGAAATGCTGCCCGGTCATTCCACAAATCAAATTTTACCGGAGGTTTAAATTCGGTAACATCAGAAACAATCCAATGAACTTTAGAAGCTTTTTCTCCTAATCTCTTTTTTGCTCTTTCAATTGCATTAGCAGAAATATCCAGCACCCAAATATTCTGGTATCCTTTATCAATCAAGGCATCTACAAAGTGGCTGTCGCCACCACCGATATCAATAATATTTGAATTTAATGGCAGATTAAATAATTCAAGAAACTCCATTGAAGTTTTCGGATAAGGCTGAAACCAGCTTACTTCCTCTTCTGCTTTGGTATCATAAATATTATTCCAATGCTGTTGCTCTTTGTTAATCATTTTTATACAATTAATTATTTAAAATACATTCCAATATATTATCCCCTCTAAAGAAATCATTTAATATTCTCCTTTACAATCCCAGGTATACTTAGTAGTGATCTGATTAATCTCAGGGTATCAAGGTTTCCAAATTCTTCGCCCTTTTCAAAATCACCTACGGACCGACCCATTGAATTGGTCAGATGAGCAAAGCAAATAATTCTATAATTTTTTACTTGCGAAAGGGCATATAGTGCCGCTGCTTCCATTTCAACACAAACTATATTTTGTTGTTTCATCTTATCAATAGCTGATTGTGTTTCTCTGTAAGGGGCATCAGTTGTCCAGCTAAGTGCCTCAAAAAAAGGACAGCCTGATTTCTGCATTGAAGGAGAAAGTATTTGCAAAATTTCTCTTTTTAAAGTTGAAGGTTTACCCGGTGGTAAATAATGATAACTTGTTCCTTCATCCCGTATCGCATTTGTTATTAAAGCAAACCTTTTAGAGTTGTTGGGTTGATTGATTATGCCGGCAGAGGTTATACTGATTAATAAACTGCAACCGGACACGAATAATTGTTCTGTCACTAAAACTGCATAAGACGAACCGACTATGCAAGGGATGATGCCAATTTCAATGCTATCCAGGCGGAATGTATAAAGCGAAGAATGATAACAGGCCCAGCACTCGTTTTTTGATGCCAGCTTTTGTCTTATAAGGTAATCAGCCAAATCTCCATCCGGGTCAAGTAAACAGATAGCAGGAACGTTGCAATCCTTTTTATTCTTTTGCCTTCTTGCTTCGCGAAGCAGATTTTCAGGAAGAAAGATGGATGGTTCTTTATAAAACTTATTATTTAAAATACTTTCCATTATGTAGTTTAAAGAATGCTTGTTTTGCAAATCTATTGCGGGAAAATTTATAAACTATTACTCAAATTTTTTTCATGAAAAGTAAGCAGGTTGTGGTGATGATCGAATGCTGGACAATTCATCAATGCCTTGTAATTCTACCCGGCAAATAGTCGTGCCGGCTAAAAAACTTTCAGCGCCCACCGTAAACAGCATTCCAAACTTCAATACAAAAGCCTTCATTCTAATGAAGAACTATATCCTTTACCAGAAGAGCAGGAATTATTTTTTCATTTTCATGAACAACAGGATTTATTCATTTGAATTGTTGGACATGTAACTGTACCGTAGCTGCAGAATATACAACAATCACCCTGCTTCGGCTTTAATAATGTTCCACAATTTGTACATTTATAAAAATACTGGCAAGCATCCTCTGGCATTATTTCTTCCTTCTGAAATCCACATTTCGGACAAGTAATGGTGGACAGCAGTATTATTATATTTTTCATTTTTATTTAATTTCCTCTTTTGAGATGGCATAGGTTTTTACTTTATAACCTGTTTTATTGATCGCTGCTTCAATTGTCTTTACATCAACCTTTGAATTATCAAAAGTTACTAAGCTACTTTTATCAGCATAAGAAGTTTTATAAGATAAAACTCCATTTACTTTTGAAAGCTCATTGTTTACTTCTGCTTCACAACCTGCGCAGCTCATGTATTGAATAATAAACTTTACCTGTTGTTTATTATTGACTGATGCAATACCTGCTGCCTGCACTTTTGGCTTTGGAGAAAAAATATTTCCATATAACGGGAAAGACATCGTCAGGATAGCAAACAAAGTTACCATACCTAGAAAAGTTTTAGGCTGTAAGAATGAAGCCTTGTTTGTTGTTCCGCAATTGCAATTAATATCGGTTGCTTTAACAGGTTTTAATTTTAGATACCAGGCAAATGCCAATATAGCAACAGACAATCCTATCAGGTAAGGTCTTGCAGGTTCTATCCAGGAAAAGGACGCTGCAATGCTGCTACTGCCCGCAAGTAATGCAACAACAGGAGTAATGCAACATAATGAGGCCGCAAAAGCGGTAAGCAACCCGGCTCCGATAATCCCCCTGGACGAATTTTCCGATTTTAAAAAAGAATTTTCGTTATTCATAAAACTGCCTTTTTTTGAATGAAGATTATTGAATTGGTTTATTTTCTATTTCACATTGAGCGCAATCCTTGCTATGTTTAAGTAAAACGGTTTAATACTGGCCATACTAATTAATGAATTGATACTAACTCCATTTTTGCATTCAATTCATTTACATATCTAAACAAAGAGCGAAGCATTTTTAAATGTTCCGGTTTCAATGAATAATAAATAGTCTGACCTTCTTTACGGAACTGAATGATGCCACCATCTTTCATTTTGCGCAAATGCTGCGAAATGGCTGGAATGCTCATGCCAAGAATATCACTCAAGTCGCAGGGGCATAATTCTTTTTCTTCTTTAAGCAGGTAAAGGATTTTAAGCCTTACCTCATTGGCGGCTAACGACAACACAGCCGACATTTGACAGAAAGCATTTCTTGTGTTTCCAACTTTTTCCTTGCAGGCTTTTATCTGAACAGGATCGGCATATAAACGTATACAGGTGTTCATAATCTTTTTAATTTTTTATAAAGATAATACTAAAGTTATTATTTAAGCAAATACTTAAATATAGTTATTAAAAGGCCTTGTTAAAATACAGTTAGTTCATTATTTGCTTTTCAATTATACAGATGACGGCGGCTCGCATGAGGGTTTGATACGGGTTTGCGAAAAAATTTATTTTTCCTGTTTTTTCAATCAATTGAGCCAACTAAAAATAATTGTTGTTGCCTGTTTCACATCAACATGGTTTGTGCACAAAAGTATTTGTGAATGGTTACAGTAAAAATTAGGAGGATTTCTTTTACGCATCGTCATTGTTGTGAGAAGCAGTGAAAAATGTTTATCGCTCCCTTCCCCCGTTAGTATCCACACGAAACGAAATCTCTGGCGTATAAAAAGATATAGTTTCCCATAAACGAATCAAAGATTTTTAATCTGAGTCTACATCTTTCCCTTTTTGCTCTTCAGAAACGATATAATAAGTGCCTTTGGTTACTATTTTAGTATCCGGGGGAAGATCTTTCAGAAACGTAACTGCTGTATATCCGGCATCTGAAATGCCTGTCTTAACTTCTATGGGTAAAAAAATATAATCTTTATTTTCACCTTCGGCTTTAATTTGTGACAGCATAAATACATTCTCCACCTGCCCCACTTTATTGATTGCTTCATTGGGAAGAGCGTTTACTTTTTGCCTGCCAACCTGAATGTATCCCTGAACATATATTCCCGGAAATAAGCCTGCCATTTTATTTTGAAGCACCCTTGCATGAACGGTAATGGACTTTGTTGCATTGTCGAATCCCTTGTCAATGGCATATACCGTAGCTTCATATTGTGAAGAATTTTGGTTAGGCAAAGTAAAATAAACTTTTTGGCCTGGTTTCACTTTTTCTATATCCTGTTCGTACACCTGCAGGTCAATAAAAAGCCGGCTATTATTAATGATTTCAAACATCACCAAGGTGGGATCTGCGAATTTTCCTACATTAATATCCACCTTTTGCACATAACCATCCATGGGGGATATGACAGGTATGGCTGAAACCATCTGCCCGCTTTCTAAATTTTTAACAGAAATTCCCAGGAGCGTTAGTTTGTTTTGTAGTGATAATACAGTAGCCTTGGTGGAATTGTAATTATCCAATGTTTGTTGATACATTTTTTGTGAGGTGGCATTGGCATTTAGCATTTCTTTTTGGCGGTTAAAATCTTTTTCCAAAAATACCAGGTTGCTTTTAGCTTTCAGATAATCTTCCTGTAACTGTATATAATCCGGTGATTCCAATGTTGCCAGTATTTGCCCTTTTTTTACATTATCACCGGTAATAACATTCACAGATTTTACTACGCCTCCTACGAATGTTGAAACATCTGCTTTTAACTGGGGCGGCAACAAAATAAAGCCATTTGCCTTTACAATGTCCGACAGGTTTTTTAGTTCCGGAGTGCCTAGTTGAATACCCATTGCATCAAACTGTTTTTGTGAAAGTACCACTTCACCGGGTTGAACACTTTCTTTCTTCTTTGTTCCTGTTTCATTTGGCTGTCCCTTCTGGTCCTTGTCTCCTTGTTTAGATTGGCAGGAATATAATCCAAGAACTATTACTATAATTAGTGTTGATAATTTTATGATTGACTTTTTCATTTGTATTATTATTTTTATTTACAAACCATTATTTTCCTAACAGGTAGTTAATATTGAATATACTTTGGTTATACTGATTAAGAGCATCTAAATATTGCAGGCGAATATTAAATGCCTGTGAAATATCCTGTATATATTCTACATAACTTATGTTCCCATATTTATAGCCTTTTTGAGCAGTATTCAAAATTTCATCAGCTTCATGCAGTCCGCTGCTTTTATAATAATTAAGTTGTTCCTCCCATTTCTGATATTCCCTCACCTGTTGGTTATAAGCAGACACGATATTATTTTGATTATTTTCATAATCCGATTGTGCTATTTTTACTCTTATTCCCGCAGCCTGGATTCTTCCCTTTTGCGGCCTGAACCATAATGGAATATTGATACCTGCCTGATATCCGTAATAACTGCCGCTACCATTCACTTTTTGTTTATTGTATCCTATGGTAAAGTCGGGGAGCAACCTGCTTTTTTCCAGGGAATACTGAGCATGTGCAAGGTTTATATTCTGTCGGTAGTAATTAAGAACGGGGTTTTGTGTAATCACCAGGGAATCTGTATTAAACTTAAAATACAGTTTTTGCAAGGAATCCGTTATCTGTATAGGTTGACGGATGTTTAGCCATTTTTGCAGTTCCTGCTCATCGATTTGCAAATCTCTCTGCGCTTGTTTTTTTAATAGCAATACTTGCTGGTATCGCGCATCTGCAGCCACTTTCTCCAAATAGTTTGTCTCCCCGCTTTTATATCTTACACCGGCAGCCTGAGCAAAATCAGCATAAATACTATCCTGGTAAACCAACAGATGTAAACGGGCTATATCGTAGGCCAATTGATAATAGGCAGATTTTACGTTTCGCACTAAGCTGGATTTCGAAATAATCAATGAGCTTTTACTAAGTGTTACCTCCTGGTTTTGCAATTTACTTTGCCTCGCATACACGGTAGGGAAACTAAATGTTTGCTGAATTCCTAAATAACTATCGCCATTGGGTGTGGTATTATCTGCTGAGTAAACAAAACTGGTTTTATTAAGATTAAAGGCTGTTTTCTTTAATGCTTCCTGCTGCTGTACGGTATAATCTGCGCTTTTGATTGCAGGATTATATTGCATTGCCATTTTTAATGCTTCATCTATGGAAAGTTTTAAAGCAGGTGCAAGGCTATTGGGTACTGTACTTTGGCTTTTGCTTAAACTAGGCGAGAGTGTGAAGCCAATTAATAAAATTACCCCTCTAATAATTTTCCCTGGCAGGTTTCTCTTTCTGTTTTTAAATCCCGACATAAAAATGCTGTACAAAACAGGTAAAACGATTAAGGTAAGAATGGTGGAAGTAATTAACCCTCCAATTACTACGGTGGCTAAGGGACGCTGCACTTCAGCACCGGCAGAAGCAGATAAAGCCATGGGCAGGAATCCGATAGAGGCTACTGAAGCAGTCATTATTACAGGCCTTAACCTCATGTTTACTCCTATTAACACCCGTTTTGTGATATTATTCACGCCTTCTTTTTTCAACTGATTAAAATTGCTAATCAGTACAATGCCATTCAAAACAGCTACCCCAAATAAAGCAATAAAACCAACGCCTGCGGATATACTGAAAGGCATCCCCCTGATCAATAAAGCGAATACGCCTCCTATAGCTGCAAAAGGGATGGCAGAAAATATGAGTAAAGTTTCTGTTAAAGAACCAAATGTGATGAACAACAGGGCCAGAATAATAAACAGCGCAATTGGTACCATAATCATTAAGCGTTGTTTTGCATCTATCAGATTTTGAAATTGCCCACCATAAGTGATATAGTAACCAGGAGGTAATTTCAATTTTACTGCTAACTGTTTTTGAATGTCATTTACAACACTTTGTACGTCTCTGTTGCGAACATTTAAACCAATTGCAATTCTTCTTTTTGTATTATCTCTTGCTATTTGCGAAGGCTCTTCCTTGTATTTTACCGTAGCTACTTCACTTAAAGGCACCTGGTTACCATTGGGTAAAGAAATAAATAAATTTTGCACATTGCTCAGGTCTTCCCGGTGTGCTTTATCGAGGCGCACCACCAAATCAAAACGCTGATCATCTTCGTAAACCACTCCTGCCTTAGCCCCGGCAAAAGCGCTTTCCAGCACATTGTTTATATCACTGATGGTGAGTCCATATTGCGCTATTTTATCACGATTATAATCCACAGAAATTTCAGGAAGTCCCTGGGTTTTTTCTACTAATACATCTTTTGCCCCAGGCACTGCAGAAATAATATTGGCTGCCTGGTTTCCCAAAAGAGCAAGCTCATCTAAATTTTCTCCATAAATTTTAACTGCTACATCCTGCCTTATGCCAGTCATCAATTCATTTTCACGAAACTGAATCGGCTGTGAAAACTCGTAACTGGCTCCGGGAATAACTGATAACGCTTTTTCCATTTTATCAGCCAATCCGCTAATCGTTGTGGCGGATACCCACTGGCTTTTATCTTTCAGTATAATAAAAATATTATTTACATTCATAGGATCAGGATCAGTAGGTATACTGGCCACACCAATCCGGCTAACTACCGTTTTTACTTCAGGAAATTCTTTTTTTAATATTTTACCTGCTTCTATACTGGCATTAATGCTTTGAGTGAGCGAACTTCCGGGGGGTAAACGCATTTCTCCTGCAATGTCTCCTTCCTGCAGTGTGGGAATAAACTCACCGCCTAATCTATCGAAAATAAGTATGGCAACTATTAAGAGTATAACGGATGAGAAGATAATAATTACCTTTCTCCTTAAAGCAAAGTGAATAACCGGTTTATATGCCCTATGCAAAGCATCCATGATTTTGTCTGCCACAGATCTTTTAAAAGATATTTTTTTGCTTAATAATAAAGCAGACATCATGGGTACGTAGGTTAAGGAAAGTACTAATGCGCCGATAATTGCAAAGCTCACTGTTTCTGCCATAGGCCGAAACATTTTACCTTCTATGCCCGTAAGGGTAAGAATAGGTATATAAACCATCAGGATAATGATTTCGCCGAATGCTGCAGACTTCCGGATGTTGGTGGCCGACAAAAATACTTCCTCGTCCATTTGCACCTGATTTAACCTCGTGAGCCCTGCCAGTTTTGAATTATGATGAATATGATATACTACACTTTCTACGATAATTACCGCGGCATCTACAATCAATCCGAAATCTATAGCTCCGAGGCTCATTAAATTGCCCGAAACTCCAAACAACTTCATCATGCTTAAAGCGAATAACATGGCTAATGGTATGACGGATGCCACTACTATACCGGCTCTCCAGTTGCCTAAAAACAGAATCAATATAAATATTACTATCAATCCGCCTTCGATAAGATTATGACTAATGGTATTTACAGCCCTGTTTATGAGTTTGCTTCTGTCAATAAAAGGTTTTATGCTTACCCCTTTGGGAAGAGATTGCTGAATTGTGGCTATTTTTTCTTTTACATTTTTTATCACCTGCATGGTGTTGGCGCCCTTTAGCATTAATACGACGCCACCCACCGTTTCACCATAGCCACTTTCTGTCATCGCCCCGTATCTTATAGCATGTCCGAATTGCACGTTTGCAACATCCCTGATTAGAATAGGAATTCCGTTATTATTTTTAATTGCAATTTTTCTAACATCATCCAATGTTTTAACCAAACCTACTCCTCTTATAAAATAAGCGTCATGATCCTTTTCTATATATGCACCGCCTGTATTTTGATTATTTTGTTTCAGCGCATTAAAAATGTCCGTGATCGTAACATTCATACTTCGCAACTTATCAGGGTTAACAGCTACTTCATATTGTTTGATATTACCACCAAAGCTGTTTATTTCTGCCACACCCGGCGTGCCTTCCAACTGGCGTTTCACTATCCAATCCTGCATGGTGCGTAAATCAGTAAGTGAGTAGCGTTTTTCATAACCGGAATCAGGCTGCAACACGTATTGATATATTTCACCTAAGCCCGTAGCAATCGGAGCGAGCCCTATTTTAGCTATACCTGGCGGAATTATATCCTGGGCTTCCTGAATCTTCTGAAATATTTCTTCCCGTGCACGATAAATATTTACCTTGTCTTTAAAAACAACAGTGATAACAGAAAGTCCGAAACGGGAGATGGACCTGATTTCGGTAACATCAGGGATATTTGCCATGCTAACTTCTAAAGGCGAAGTAATCATTTGTTCAACATCCAGTGCTGCCAGCGCAGGAGCAATAGCATGTACCTGCACCTGGTTATTGGTAATATCCGGCAGCGCATCCATGGGTAAATTATTCAAAGAGTAGAGGCCCCAACCTATTAAGCCAAATACAAAAAACCCAACTACTGCTTTATTTTTAATTGAAAAGCCAATAAGCTTATTGATCATTAGTAAAAATTGAAAGAAAGAAATAATATTGAAATTGGATCACAGTTATTATGGTTCTGAAAAACATTTTTTTCAGACACAAAAGGACATAGCTATCCCATGATTATAATCAGATGAGTAACGCCTCATGTAGCAGGAAAATTTTCCGCGTACAACTTTTATCAAGCAAACATTTTTTCTGTGGTATGGATATAACACTATTGTAAAAGGAAGTATAATATTCGGGAGATACAGCAATCTGCTTAATATGTTGAAACTTAACTTTTACATTTTCTTTTCCGGGGACGTAATTAACGTAAGAGTGATTTTCCCTGGCATAATTTTGTTTACATTCATGAGAATCAAACTCTGACACTGAAGCCAGATAGCAAAAGGCTGAAAACAGCAGCAATATTTTATATGAAAAAAATTTCACTTATGCAAAAGTAGAAAATTAATGGGCAACTAATCAGCCATTATTGCTAAAATATGCAAAATATCCTGGAGTTTCCATAGTTTTTACTTTTGGGAACAGATCAAGTTGTATTTGGTTACCCTAGATTCCCAGTTGCCCCAAATAACCGATGCTTATCTAGTTAGTTGTTTTTTTTAGTAATTCAAAATTCAGTCTGTCATAGCGTAATGTTTCATCTCTTTTATTTCTATTGTCATCCGTTGAATGGACCGGCGAAAAAATCCTCAATAGCACTTCTCATAATTACATAGAGCAACTTTCAAGAGATGGCTTACAAAAGGAAACTGTTTGTGAGGGGTGTCATTGCCCTGGCTTCACCCTCCGCCTTGGGCGGAGAGGGGCGGGGTGAGGCTTTTAGCACGAAAGAATTCCCACTTAAACGGGATGATTGTTCACTTGCTCTTAAACTCTCCTCAAAAGTTTGTCTGAAGCAGAAAATATTGCAGTCAAAACGCATCCGCTTCCGGGCTGCGAAATAAAATCAGCCGTACCATTAAAAGAAACTGCACGGCTTTTAATATTGGCAATGCCTATTCCGTTTCGTTTTTTACCGGTATTAAAACCAATTCCATTATCTGAAATGATGAGCTTAATAGATTTTTTATTTTGCAGGAGCTTTATAACAACTTTAGTTGCTTTGGCATGTTTTACAATATTATTCAGTTGTTCCTGTATGATTCGGTAGATATTAAGTTTGAATTTATCATTCACACTATTTTCAATAAAATATTTTACATTGAATACTATTTTCACAGAATTCACTTCCATGGTGTCACGTCGGATATTTTCTATAGCTGCGCAAAGGCCTGAATTCTTAATAATATCTGTCGTCAATCCCTTACTTAATTTCCTGATCTCTTCAATGGCAGTAAGGGTGTATTCTGAAGAACGGCTTAAATACATTTCACTGTCTTTCCCTCCACGCTTTGCCATTTCTAAGTATAGCCTGGATGCTCCTAGTAATTGGTTTACATTATCGTGAAGTTCTTTTCCTATATTCGACCTTTCTGTATCTTTGGCATCCCCGGCTGCTTCTTTGATCTGCATTTCCTTTAATTTGATCTCTCGCTCAAGTCTTTCTTCCAGCACTTTTTGCTTGCTGATGTCGTGCATGGACCCAATCATCCGGTAGGCTTTGCTATCAGGATCTCTCAGGATGATACGGCTGCTCAATACATTGGCAACAGAATCATCTGCTCTTAAAAAACGGTACCCGGTTTTCCATTCAATTTCTGTTGATTCTAGCATCCTGTGATAATCTTTCATAACCTCTTCTTTATCATCGGGATGAATATGGGTGGCCCAATCGTCTGCAGCTGTCATGTTTTTCGTTCTTTTATAGCCGAATTCCTTTTCATAGGCATCATTTATCATTACCTTATCAGCTATGAGGTCAGAGTCAAATAAAACATCGGATGATGAATTAAACATGATCCTGAAATTTTCTTCTATGGCATCATGCACTTTCTTTCTCCCAATATTTTCATAATCCAATTTTTCTTCATTAGATTTTGTTTGGGCCAGAATAATATTATGAGCCACTATTTTTTTATTCTTAGTATCAATATTCTTTTGATTCTTTTTTGCCAAAATGATATTATCTGAAACTATTTTTTCTTTTTTTAAATCAATATTTAATTGATCCAAAATGCTTTTGCTCTTGTCAGCAATGCTTATAATCGCATTTTCAATTCCGTTAGCATCCTTAAAAACTGCATAGTTCATTTCGCAAGGAAATGGATGGCCCCCTTTTTTTAAGCCGGTTAGGATTACGGATGGCTTTCCTGCTGCTACTTGTTGTTTTATTATTTTTTTAAAATTACTTTTTGTTATTTCAAAAATATCCATCTTGTCTTTGGTCAGTAATACCTTTTTGGAATACCCAAAAAGTTTTGAGGCAACCTTGTTGACCATTATGATTTTTCCACTACTTACAGTAAAAATGATATTTGCAAGCGAAGAATGATCAAAACCAAGCTGGCCCAGATTGGTGCTACTTAATGAGGATCCGGATTTGGGCTCCCGGCTCCGCTTTTTATTATACAGGATTTGCGGGATGTTACGCATGTAAGTAAAATTATTGTAAGGTACCCTTTGTATGGTAAGGTACCTTTTTATTGATATAAATCAATAAAAATAATTTAGTCATTGTGAAATTAATTGCTTTCAGGATAGAAATTTTAGAGCTGTTCTCTGCTAAGCAAAACGAAGATGATTTAAAAGAAATCAAGTCATTACCTATTACTTACTTAAGCGGCAAAGTGGTAGGAGAATCCCGTAAGGCAGCCGATGCAAAACATTAAACCCAACAAATTTTTGAAAAGTGGAAGATGGAAGATTTTCGCCAACCGGCATAAGATATGAAAGTTGTAATTGACTGCAATATTTTAGTAATGTACCTTTCCTCAAAGTAGCCGTGCCATATTATTTACCACTCATTAGTGCAAGGCAAATTCAATCTTGTGCCTTGATCGAAATTTTACTTGAATAACTAAATGTAAAAAAAATCAAGGTTTTTATTATCAGACTTATGCTTTTGTAGTGGAAAAAAAATTTTCTTCATTGGGCTGTAAAATTCTACCTTTAGATGGCCATATCATCACCCTAAAATCTGCAAAAGTGACACTTTATCAATTTAAGGCATTATCCAGTTTTGAGCAGGCAGAGGCGGTATGGAGCGGTACGTTTCTGGCCCAAAGAGAAGATGGATATTTTCGTATTTTATTGTACCAGGTTGATTCTTTTTATGTTGAAGTGTATTACCGGAAAGAGAGAAATATATTATCGCACTTTCGGCCTTTTACCACCACGAGGCAGCTTGATCTTTACCTGGAGCAGATAGACCTTACCGGGAAGTTTTAATGCGAACAATTTAATCAAACACCCGGTGAATTTTACAAGATAGGCGAAGTGGTAAGTGCCGGAAAAAGTATTATTGTATAAAAACCGTACGGAGATTGTTTTTAACAATGCAGAACCTATTAAATTAGAGGCTGATTTTATTCGGACAGCAGGAAGAAACAGCCTTTACTAAATACCATCTGTTTTGAGAAATCAAAACCTGATGTTGAGAATTACCTTTCAAATGAAATGATCTATCTTAAATTTGAATATAGAAAACACTAACAGCAGGCGATGGCTCAACTGAAAGTGAAAAATTATCAAAGTACAAACTTGTAAAGAAGGAGAATGCTGAAAGGTAAGTAAGATTAGTATGAGTGAGATATTAATATATAAAACAGAAGACAATCAAACTGAGGTAGAGGTAAAGTTTGAGCAGGATACTGTTTGGCTTTCGCAAAGCCAAATAACAGAATTGTTTCAACGTGACAGAACGGTAATTACCAAACATATTAATAATATTTTTAAAGAAGGTGAATTGGATGAATTTGCAATGTGCAAAAAATGCACATTGCAAATTCAGACAGACCAGTCGTGTTTTACAATCTTGATGTTATCATTTCAGTTGGTTACAGAGTAAAGTCAAAAAGAGGAACGCAATTTAGTCAATGGGCAACTCAGCGTATAAAAGATTACTTAGTAAAAGGTTATGACATTAATCAAAAGCGCTTAGAACAGTTACACCAGCCTATTCAGTTGATTAGCGCAGGAGGAAAAACCAAAAGCCTGCAAAATGTTCTAAAAAGGGCCATCAAATTGTAAGCGATCATAGCAAAAGTTAGGGCAGCCTCTGTAGCATAAAAATCCTTGAGATTAAAACTATCAGTAGCGTAATGTTGATAATGTCTTTTGTGATTTCCTGCGTAATCTGGGTTTAATCAGATTAGCTATGCAGTGAGTGCAAGCATAAAAAAAAGATGACAACCAAAAAATCGTGCCTGCATGGGTGGAAACGTTTGAGAAATGGCTTTTTTCGTAGTGAATGTCAGCAAGAATAGCTGTCATTTTTATTTTGAGAAACTTTTTTTCTATACAGGTAAATACGCAGGGACTGTAATGGTAAATACTGTGCCTTTTCCATACTCCGAAGAAACTTCGATGGTAAACCCATGAAATGAAGTAATACTTTTTACAATTGATAAACCTAATCCAAAGCCTTCGCCCTTTTCTTTGCCGGATTTTTTAAAACGGTCAAATATAGTAGCAAGTTCTTCCTCTTTAATACCGATACCAGTATCTTTTATCATTAATTGGTAGGTGTTATCCGGCAGGTGTTTATCACTGATGTTGATAGAACCGCTTTCTTTATTGTACCTGATAGCATTGTTAACCAGGTTGTAGAGCATTTGAAAAAAGAGATCGTGGTTTACGTGTTCAATTTTCACATTTTTTGAAACTGCATTGGTAAATTGAATGGATTTAGTTTCCAGCCGGTCAGAAAGTTCTTCCATCATTTCGGTGATTAATTCATGAACATTTACTGTGTCGCTTTTTACAAACTGGTCATTTTCTATACGTGAAATATAAAGCAATGAATTCACGATTTTCTTAAGACGGTTAAGCGTTCTCATCATTGCAGATATCTTATCCTGCATTTCATCACTGATATCTTCTTCCATCATGAGGTTCTCAACATTTGATTGAAGAATGCTTATTGGAGTCATCAGTTCATGCGAAGCATTCGATGTAAATTCTCTTTCTTTATCAAAAGCTTCATGAATTTTTTCCATTAAGTCAATTAATGAAAGATCAAGAATTTGAAAGTCAGTAGTAGATGTTTTAATTGGAGAAAGCGGTTCCTTAAATGGAAATTTCCGGTTCAATAATTTCGTCTTTACAATTTTGGTGAGCGGTCTTATTAATATATTGGTATAAATAAGATCGACTACAATACTTAAAGCGATCAACCCGATCAACACATACAAGGTAAAGCGCTGCAACAGATTATTGTACTCACCGATTGTCGAAGTTGTTTTTCCAATTTCAAGAATGTAATTTTTATGAGTACCGGTTAATTCGTGGGTTAGTATCCGGTAGGTTAGTGTGTCCTCTCCCACTACTCTTTTTGAAGTTTCGATAGTGTCGCGAACCCTATTATTTTCAGCAGGAAGAATGGAAATATATTCTTCCTTTAACATCGTATAACTCGCATAAGCACTGTCGCCCTGCAAGTAATAATCAATCCCATTGTGTTTTATCTCCGAAAGCACTTTTTGCTTTTGCTGCTGTAGGTAATAATTACTGTATTGAAAACTTACGTAGCCAACCAACGAAGGAAGCAATAATACAAACAACACCACGATCAGCAGTTTGGAAAGCGTGATAAAAAGGGTAAGTTTTGAAAGCAGTTTCACTACTAAATTTTTATTTTATAACCAATACCACGAAGCGTTTGCAACCAATCAACCGGCGCATGAGCGCTCATCTTTTTCCTTATGTTTTTAATATGCACATCAATAAAATTTGAATCATAATCATCATCCGAAAAATTACCCCAAATATGTTCGCTCAATTGCAAACGTGTAAGCGGCCTGTTTTTATGGAGGATCATATAACTCAGCAGGTCAAATTCTTTTCTTGATAATTCTATCTCTTTCTCCTCAAAACAAACTGATCGTTTATTAAGATCAATACTAAAATCACCCAATTGCATAACAGAATCGTTATTGCCGGATTTTCGTCGGGAGATTGCCTGCATCCTTGACTGTAATTCGAGTAATGAAAAAGGTTTAGGAAGATAATCGTCAGCACCGAGATCCAACCCTTTTATCCGGTCTTCGAGATCACCCCTTGCGGTAAGAATAATATAAGATGCACCAGGACACATTTTTTTGGTTTCATTCAACAGTTCAAGGCCGTCTTTATCAGGTAAGCCAAGATCAAGAAGAATAAAATCATATTCATTATCAATCATCAGCATTTTTGCCTCAACCGCATTGTAAGCTGTATCGCAGAGATAAAATGCTTTTTCCAAAAAAAGTTTGATTTCACGCGCGAGCGATCTTTCATCTTCAATGATTAGTGTTTTCATGATATCAGAACTGGTAGTAAAAACTGAAAGTTAAAAAAGAATTTACTTTTTCTGCTGCCGCCACATGATTACTTAATAAAGACAACTGGTACTCTGCCTGAAGCACATAATGAGACCTGTTATACGCAAGTGGAATTTTAAAATTATAAGATAATAAATTAAAGCTCGTTGTAGCAACTGTATCGGCATGGCTTGAAGAAGAAGAATTACCTAAAACCGGTATTGGTGCAATTCCTAATATACTATCATGCAACTTCTTTTGTGTGATATAGGTTTGATAAAAATGCTGGGTACCTGCAACCAAATCTGCAGAAGGGCTCACCGTTACAATATCCTTTTGACTAATGCTGAAAAGATTAATTGATTTCGAAAGTCCTCCTGTCACAAAAGCATCACTTGTTTTGCCAAAAGCATAATCACCGGTAAGGCTTGGCTTTATCCAACTATCATAGGAGAAAACAAGGCTTGCATTATCAACATTGGCAGCCTGGAGTAATGGTGAGTAAGAAGGATAAAAGCTATGACTGTAACTTAAATCCGTTGTCAACTTTTTACCCAGTTTAAAATTAACACCTGCACCAACAGCAGCAGCCGAAACTGAAGATGTATTGTCATTTAAAAGTTTATAGGATTGTGCGGTAAAATAAAATCCCGACTTAAGCTGGTAATTAGCAGCTACTGCAACATAAGGGTTTTTTTGAAGTGCTTTTTGTCCGTAATAACTGGCATCATTTGCATACACTGCAGCCAGGGTTAAAGTAGATTTTGCCGGGATACTATCATTCGCTGCATTATCAGCTTGCCCGAAACAAAATGCACTGCTCATACCGAGCATAATAAATAAAATTAATGATTTCATGAGGTTATTTCTTTTAGTCTAGTGAAGTATTCTAATTACGGGTTTAACTATGGGTTTGATAATTTTAACCGGCTGTATATTTACATTTACAGGAACAGGTATTGGTTGCCTCCTTGCAATCGGAATCACTTTAACTTCCTGTACCTGGGTTTGATCTTTAGAGTTTTCACCTGTTTTATCAGAAGATTTTTTTCCCTGTCCGGGAGCTGTAGTATCCGCAACCATACGTACCATCATTGCATAGTCCATTTTTATACCGGGTAAAGGTTTACCACCTTTTGCAATTGTCAACTGTGGTACTGCCAACATACAAAAAATAACTACCAACCCTTTCAAAATAAATCTCCTTTTCATTGTAGTAATTTAAAAAACAGGTTTTGCAACGTGTTGCAAAACCTGTAGTGTTATTTTATTTGATCCCGATTCCGGCAACAGTTCTTACATG
>DATKQQ010000306.1:0-24190 GCA_035532615.1 Hanamia sp. | reverse complement strand
GTAGATTGGGAAATATTTTTCAAACAAGTAATTACAAACCCGGAGTTGACAAATTTATTGTGTGATTGTTCTCGGATTTTCCACTCCAGCAATGATCACCCTGAGCCGAAATTATCGATTTTGTAACTCCGAAACTTTAGTGATTAATAAATTTAGCAATAAATTTACTGATACATTCTATGAATAGTATTTCAAAAGACTGGAATAAACTGTTTCATTTTAATTCATTTTTATGCCACCCAAAATATATCTATCAAAAAAGCAAACCAGATAAATTTAAATAAAATGCCGGAAAATGATATTCCAATGAATGACCTTGAAGACAAACGAAATCAACGAAATGCTTTATTGGCAGGTTTCCTGGGCTGGACACTGGATGCTTTTGATTTTTTTATCCTGACATTTATCCTCACTACGGTAGCTAAAGATTTTCATAAAACCATTCCTGAAATTGCTTTAACGCTCACTGCCAGTCTTGCCATGCGCCCGGTGGGTGCACTTATTTTCGGTTTGATGGCTGACCGTTATGGGAGAAAAGGCCCGTTGATGATCAGCATCATTTTTTATTCATTTATTGAAATCCTTTCAGGATTTGCTCCCTCCTATACTGCATTTTTAACTCTGCGTTTGTTGTATGGAATAGGAATGGGTGGCGAATGGGGTGTGGGCGCTTCTCTTGTAATGGAATCAGTTGCTGTAAAGAGGCGCGGCTTGCTTTCCGGCCTTTTGCAGGAGGGATATGCTTTTGGATTTTTGTTAGCCGCAGTAGCTTATTATACTGTATTTCCTCACTTTGGATGGAGAGCCATGTTCTTTCTCGGAGGGCTCCCGGCTTTGCTCACATTATTTATTCGTTCAAAAATAAAAGAAACAGCAGCCTGGAAAGCTACAAAAGCTGCCAACTGGAAAGAATATGGAAATGCAATAGCGAAACATTGGAAATTATTTCTGTATTTAGTTTTGTTGATGTCCATGATGAATCTTATTTCTCATGGCACTCAGGATCTTTATCCTACCTTCTTACAACAACAACGTCATTACAGTCCTCATCAAACTGCAATTATTACTATGATATCCATGATTGGCGCTATTCTGGGTGGATTGTTATTTGGTTATCTTTCTGATTTATACGGCAGAAAAAAAATGATGGCGTTGGCAGTTATCCTGGCTATAATTTTAATTCCATTGTGGATGTATAATGGAGGAAGTGTCATAATTGCTTTAGGCGCTTTTGCTATGCAATTTATGGTGCAGGGCGCGTGGGGAATTATTCCGGCTCATATCAATGAATTATCACCGGGGTCCTTGCGGGGATTTTTCCCGGGATTCGCTTATCAATTGGGAGTTTTGATTGCATCAGGCATTGCATATTTAGAAGCAGTACTTGCGCAATATGTGAATTATGCGGCATCAATGGAGATTTTGGCCGGATCAATATTAGTATTGGGAGTTATCGTGATCCTTGCGGGTCCTGAAGCAAAAGGAATCAATTTTAATACAGTTAAAATGGAAGAATAATCTCAACTTTTTTTATTATCTTAGGAAATTGACTTTGCATTTATAGATCAATCGTGTTTCACACTACCTTAAATCCATCAGGCAGGTTTAATATTCTGATTGACTCTGAAAAAATTATCAGGATCGTATTTATTTTTAATGGAGCTCAGGCGTTCATAATTTTTCCCATAACTTTTTTTAACTCTGTCATCACTATCTTCGTTCATTTCAAAATTTAGATAAGCGCCTCCTGAAGAATAGGGATGCATGGCATTCCAATAATCTTTACACCATTTTGTAATTTTTTCATCGTTGGCAGGATTGGGGTCCACGCCAACAATTACCGATGCATATTTTGCATCGCGATAAGCCCAGGGAGTTGTTGTGCTGTCTATCCTGTTGACAGCACCGCTAATAGGATACATGTGCATTTGCGAAAGAGGTGTAGGAATGCCGGATCCGTATTTTAAACATTCAGAAGCAACCTCTGGTCCTAATTCCTTAAAAAAATCAGCTTTCCAATACCATTGTAATCCCGGAGGTAGTAATCCATCAAATAAAGATTGCATCATAGGAAAAGGCATCGGCCCTATATGTTCAAATACAGGATTCTTTGCCCTGACAGGCTTAAAAATTTCTTCAGCATTTTTTAAATCTCCTGAATAACACCAAACAATGCCACAAAATTTTTTGTGGTGTAAAGCCTCAGGAAATGGGGGGCCGGGAATTTCCAGCGTTGCTATAAATCCATTCAATTCATCGGGACCTTTTTCCAAAAAGTCATGATACCAGGCCATGATTTCTTCTGTTTTTTCAATTGGCCACAAAGAAGGTCCACCATAAACGGTAGCAACATTATATGCTTTAAATAAGAAAGAAGTAACGATTCCGAAATTTCCACCTCCTCCCCTAATGGCCCAAAAAAGATCAGGATGCTTATCTGAATTTACAGTTACAAAACTTCCATCAGCCAATACCATATCTACCTCCAACAAATTATCAATAGTGAGTCCGTGTTTACGAGCTAGGTAACCAATTCCTCCACCGAGTGTTAAACCACCAACACCGGTAGTAGAAACAATACCCGCAGGTACGGCAAGCCCAAACGCATGAGTAGCATGATCCACTTCACCCCAGGTATTGCCGCCGCCCACTCTTACCGTTTTATTTTCTGGATCTACTTTTATGTATTTAATACCCGAGAGATCAATCACCAACCCGTCGTTACATATTCCAAGACCACCGCCATTGTGCCCACCACCTCTTACGGCAACAAGAAGATTATTTTCTTTTGCGAATTTGACCGCTTGCATCACATCGGCTACATCCACACATTTTATGATTATTGCCGGATGCTTGTCAATCATGGCATTATAAACTTTACGTGTAGCATCATACCCGGCATCTTCAGGCATAGTAACAGTTCCCCTGATTTGTTTCTTTATTACTTCTATTATAGAAGTATCTATTGAAGTGGAAGATTTTGACATAATTATAAAATTTAATTTTTCAAAGCTAAAGTGAAAAAGTACCGATTACTAAAAATATTGATTCAAAAAATGGTAATTGTGGTTCATAAGCCGGAACTTAAATAATGAAGTATCAAACTATGGATGCCGCAAATGCAGACGGAAGAATACCAAACCGTTCTAAAAAACATTTTGAAAAATAGGAAGGGCTGCTGAATCCGCACTGGTAAGTGATCTCAGCAATATTGCCTTTTCCTTTTTCTATAGCTTCTACGGCTTTTCTCAATCGGTATTCTTTTATAAAATCATTAGGAGAATAGCTACACAGGTTAGTAACATTACGATATAGCTGTGCTTTGCTCAATCCTAATTTCCTGCCAAAACTATTCACATCAAATTTGGTTTCATTCCAATAAAATCCCATAACATCCAATAAATGATTCAAAAATTCTTCCTCCTTTGAATTTAAAGCAATTGTTCTCTTATCATTATCAGTAAGAGAATCCGGGAGTTCATCCAGCATTTCATCTCTTATTCCGGAGGAAATGATAGTGTACCCGTTTCCGGCTACATAGCATAAACGCTCCGCCAAATGAACGGTTTCCCCAAAAAAATCGGGACTTTCAGTTACCGGCGCACCAGCACTTAGGCCAATTCTTAATTGAAATTCAGGGGTGTTTTGATTTGAAATATCATTTTGAATTTTCCTTGCACAATTAAGCGCATCAGCAGAAGAGGAAAATGAAATTATAAATCCATTTCGCATCCGTCTTACCTCCCGACCATCATTGCGTTTTATTGCCTTGGTTACAGAATTATTATAAAAATTTACAAATGTTCTTAATTTTTCATTTCCAAATTTTACTTTCAGAATTGCATAATCTGATATCTTGGTAATCAGGATCGTTCTGTAAGCAGATTCATTAATGATATTTTTTCCCGGTTCCCGGGTATTTTCGACGAACGTTGGGTTTTCTATTCTGCCTAAAAAGGCATTCACCACATTACTGTCCACTTCTATTATCTGGTTGGGTATCATCCCATGAGCATTATTATGCATGTCGCTCACAGCCTTCATTTCAGGAGCTTCAACCAAACAAAAAGCAGTCTTGCGGTTTTCATCAAACCAATAGGTCAAACCCCTGCAACCATATTGATGCTGTATTTTCAAATCCTCCTGGTGAACCTTAGCAACAGCTTCTGCAGTTACCGCTTCAGAGAGATCGTGCCTGTCCATGTATATTGGCATAATTGAAATGTTTAGCAGTTAAAATATAGAATAAAAACATTCGGAATTATAAAGGATATATGAAAAGGAATAAATAATTTACAATACGAATAATGGAAATTCGAATTTGATAAATCGAAGAAATTATCCCGTTTACAAATCACAGTTATATTTTAAAAAAAAGAGCATTAATAAATTCCTTTCCCAAAGTTAAATAAAATAAAAACATAATAAGAAAGGAATCTGAAAATAAAAAAAGAAATCTGAATAAGAAATCTATAAAAAGCCCCGCATTCGCGGGGTAATAATTCAGGTGAAAATAAAGTTTGTATTACCTTCTTTCATATCCATAATGAACCTGGTTTTCAAATCTTGCATTCACCATCTCAATTTGTCTTGCTCTTTCATATTCGGCACTTCGGATGGCTAATTTTTTTTGATGATGACGCATGAAACGACTTCTTCTGATAGAGTAAACCTTCATCCTGAATTCGCGGTCAATTCTTGCAATTTCAAAGTCCCTTTCCCTTGGAGATAAATAAAGTTCATGGTGATAATACCCCTGCCTAAATGTAGCGGCATATTGATCGTCCCGGGTATCATTAAAATGCTCATAATTGGATTGAGCAAACGAGGTTGTAAAGAAGCCAATAAAAAATGTAAGTGCGAGAATCTTTTTCATGTTTGAGTTTTTTGGGTTAAAAATTATTTCTGAAAATGAGATTGCATTTTGCTGAAAATGTTTAACCATAAAAAGTTAATACAATATCCTTTACAAATTTTTGAGGAAATAAATCATGAAGTTTAATAAGAAAATAGTACGATTTTCAGTAAACAAATAATCCCGGTATATACCGGGATCAGTAATTGGAATTCATAAATTTTTATGGTACATAAATAAAAGCCAGGATACTTGCTGAAAGGATTAAATAGCTGACTATTTCACCAATTTCACATTAACCGCGTTATAACCTTTTGGGCCCATCTCCACTTCAAAACTTACCTTATTGTTTTCTTTCACGGGCTCTGATAATGAATTGGCATGAACAAAAATACTTTCCTGGGATACTATGTCTTTGATAAAACCATATCCTTTATCGTTATTAAAAAATGTAACAACCCCGGTCCGAATAAGATCTTCGGGATTAATTGGTGCTTGCTTAGGAACACCAATTTCTATGTCTTCAACATTGACAACAATTTTTTTCCTGGGATCAGGTGGCTTGGAAGAAAGATTGCCATTTTCATCTAAGTAGGCATACATACTCTCGGGATCAGCTTTGCTTTTACTATTTTCTTTCCTTTCCTGTTTTCTTTCTGCTTTCTCTTTTTTGTCTTGTTTTTTTTTCTTTTCTCTTTCTTTCTTATTCCAGGTTTCTGCCATAAATTACTTTGATGTTTGTTTTAAAAGATTCCGTAGAATCCCATGGATGATGAGACATACCTGTGAAAAGTATTCAACAGATGCACCAAAGGTAAGCCATTATTTCTCTATTATTCAATATTTCAGAATTGAAGCACATCTAAAGAATAGGAAGAATCAGGTTTTCAATAATTTATGCTATAGTAATTCAGAAACTATAAAGGCAGAACCTTTATTCATTTCGGTTTTTTAAAGTCAGGATTACCAAACATTGATTTATTAAACAAGTAATATTTGCCGTCTTTATAATTTTTCCAATACCTGTGTCCCATTACATCATAATACAATCTTCCGTCCACACTTTTACTGGCAGCCTTATCATTTACGGTAATTACTTTAGGAAAAGTAGCTTTTGGTTTTTGGGCAACTTCTTTTCTTTCAATAGAAATCTGTTCATTCTTCTCAGATAAGGATGAAATTCCATTTAGATGGGTTACAGATGGTGTACCTGAGGGCTGAATTTTATGACTGCAACTATTAATAAAAAGCGCCAAAAAAAATATGAGAACCAAAAACAAAAATCTTCTAAACATGCCTGATTATTTTATTTATTTCATGATCAAACAAAAATGATGCCGTGCAGATTAACTTTACAAATTGTATTAAGTTTCAAAATCTTTTTCTCGCTATTTTTTACGTTTAAGCCTGATAGTTATGATGATAGTTTAATTTAATTTAATTTAATTTGAATTTTTCTGCCAGAAAGAAGTATCTGTTAAATTACTTTTAATTGTTTTGATTTCCCATTTTATTTCATTCAATGGCATAGTTTTGAATAACCCTATAACAATTTTAAATTATGAAAAATAAATTCATTTTTACGAGGTATAAAAAATTATTTTATGCTTTGACAATTGTAACAATCACATTTTCTGCCTGCAAGAAAGTTCCGGCTACTCCTTCTTCATCCACTTCTTCAGGGTTAATGATTTTTAATTTAATTCCGGAAAATTCGCTCTCAGTTGCATTTGCTTTTTCTAATGTCAGTCTTACCAATACGCCTCTCCCATTTCCCAATTATTCCGGTAGTTATTTATCTATTCCCAGTGGCACCGAACAATTAGGATTGTATAAAGCGAATTCTGACTCACTTCTGCAAGCCACCAATTTTGTTTTTGAGTCTTCAAAATATTATACGGCCTTTGCATTAGGCGCCAACGGGAATTATATAAATATGATTACCGATGACCACCTTGATTCCCTGCCAACTAATACAGGTAACGCTTTTGTGCGTTATATCAATGCCATACCTGACTCTTCAAAACCTATGGTGACTATTTCATCAAATGGTAATAATATTGTGAATGCAGCAACTCCGTTTACTACCGTTTCCAATTTTATAGGGATAGCGCCAGGCAATATTTCCGTAAATATGAATAATGGTTCCGACATTTCATCCAGCAGAACTATTAGCCTGGGAGCGAATGATGTATATACCATTTTACTTACGGGAATTCCCAATACAACAGATACCACCACAGCCGTTCAGATTAGGTATATTCAAAACGGATCAATTAATCCCTAATTTATATTTCCAAATAAATTTAATGTAAAAATCCGGAAAGTGAGATCTCCGGATTTTTTTATTGTATCAATTATCGCTGTTTGATGACCACCAATTTTGGGTACGCACTACGACAATAGCCCATTCCATCTACAAATCTCTCATACTATGTGATATCCGATAGTTATCGGATGGGATGAATCCATTCCGGGCGCATTTCAAAATGTCGCTATGAATGGAAGGTTGGCAACCTTTTGGATTAAGTTTTTAAATCTGAAATTAGCTAATTGAAGGTTGCCAACCTTACGACATTTTGAAATGCCCCTCCACACTCTGTTTTTTTATTTTTTGAGAAAATAAATTCTTACTTTCAGAGATTAAATTTTTTTTATTATAGTAGGTACCTGATATTGTTAGACGAATGAGAATCATTTATAGGTTTATTGATAAAATAAACCACTTTAATTTCAAATGAAAAACGAATTTGTTTCTAAAATAAAAAGAGAAAATTTTTTTAGAAATAATTATTTGGATAAATAAAATCTATAAAATAAAATCCCAAAACCAATTTTATGTCTTTTGAACCTTTTCTCGCTTTTTTTCTAATCCTGTTTTTAAGAAAATCTCTTCGGAAAATTTCTCCTGATCGTGAATGGGATAAACGGCTTACCCTTTCTTTGTACTGTATTGCCGGTCTTTTTATCATTGGGATCATTTTTCATACCGGGATTATAACAATATGGATTTGGTATGCACTGCTTCTTGCAATTGCTGCAATAATTTTAAAATATAAAATATTTGAGTTTGCCAAAAAGACAATATATGCAGTGTTACCCCTGATTTTATTGGCTTTTATAAGTGATCTTTTAAAACTAATTACCCCGGGCCTTTATAGTAATATAAAAGGTTACATGAATTTTGCTTTTTGTGTTGCCATCACCTGGATGGTTGCTACGCTTGTAAAATCTAATAAGCAGCAGAAAGCCCTTGAAGCAGAGCGTAAAAAAACGAAAGAGGAAGAGGAAAGAAGTAAATTTATTGCTGCTCAAAAAGACAAACTTGAAATATTGGTAAATGAGCGAACTGCTGAATTGGTACAACAAAAAGATGATTTGCAAAATGCCCTCACAGAACTGCGCGAAACCCAGTCACAGCTTATCCATGCAGAAAAAATGGCAAGCCTTGGAGAACTCACCGCAGGTATTGCTCATGAAATTCAAAACCCGTTGAACTTTGTTAATAATTTTTCCGAAGTAAATAATGAGTTGATTGAAGAAATGAGATCAGAATTGGCATCAGGCAATCAACAGGAGGCAATTGAGATTGCTGATGATATAAAACTAAATCTTGAAAAAATACTTTATCACGGCAAGAGAGCTGATGCAATTGTAAAAGGAATGTTGCAACATTCAAGAAAGAGTTCAGGAACCAGGGAAGCGACAGACATCAATGCTTTGGCAGATGAATATTTGCACCTCTCCTATCATGGCCTTCGTGCAAAAGATAAAAGTTTTAATGCAACAATGAAAACGGATTTTGATGAGAGCCTGTCTGCCGACGAGGCAGGTATTGGAAAAATAAATATCGTGGCACAGGATATTGGAAGGGTAATTCTCAACTTAATCAACAATGCTTTTTATGCAGTAGATGAAAAGAAAAAGTCGGGAGTAAAGGATTATGATCCTACAGTTTCAGTAAGCACAAAAAAGATAAATGATAAGGTTGAAATAAAAGTTAGTGATAATGGAAATGGCATTCCGCAAAAAATTGTTGATAAAATATTTCAGCCATTTTTTACCACCAAACCAACAGGAAGTGGAACAGGATTGGGACTGAGTTTGAGTTATGATATAGTGAAAGCACATGGTGGGGAGATAAAAGTGGAGACAAAAGAAGGTGAAGGTTCAACATTTATTATTCAATTACCATTAACTTAAAACCGGGAAAATGAAAATTCATTTATTATTTATCATTTTATTTTCTACAATGTTGGTAGCATGCAACCAGGATCAACAGCAAAACCAGCCTGCAAGTAAATCTTCAATAAAAAAATTAGTGGGCGTGGTAAACACCAGGCGCGAACCGCCAAACGTAATTTATTTCCAGGGAGCACATGCGCCCAAAATTGTTCCTGCGGCCAAGCCAACAATCATACCCAATCCTAATGCTGATGGATTGGGCGATCCGGATTTTACTTATTATAGTACATCAGACGGGCTGGCGCTTGATGATCTAACTGGTTCTTTGATTGATAAAAAAGGAAACCTCTGGTTTGGTTCAGTTGGCGGATTGAGCAGGTATGATGGTAAAAAGATTACCACATTTGGCGCTGTAAATGGGCTTAACCCTGGTGTTTACAGTATGGTGCAGGATACTGCAGGAAATCTTTGGACTAATTCCGGTACTAACGGTACTGATAATTTGATTTATAAATACGATGGTTCAAAGTTCGTCCGTGTTTCTCTTCCTAATCATATTAATGCAAATATAAATTGCATGTATGCAGATAAAGAAGGAAATATTTGGATGCCA
This sequence comes from Hanamia sp., assembly GCA_035532615.1. Lineage (GTDB taxonomy): Bacteria > Bacteroidota > Bacteroidia > Chitinophagales > Chitinophagaceae > Ginsengibacter. Next base: position 14,537 of record DATKQQ010000306.1, on the reverse strand, counting down.
ACTTATTCTGATGGAATTTATGAATACAGATTGGGTGTAAATAACAAACTAACAAATATTGCTCATTTGGCTTCTTCAAATGGATTGATTCATAATACCGTCCTTTCCGTCACAGAAGATGATTCGGGGAATTTTTGGTTCGGAACAGATAGTGGCGTAAGTAAATACAACAGAAAAATTTTTATCAACTATACCAAAGCGAATGGTTTAATTAATAACAATATTAATTGTATAGAAAAAGATAAAGATGGCAATATGTGGTTTGGAACAGATAGTGGGATAAGTAAATTCAATGGGGAAAATTTTATCAATTTCACTACTCAGCAAGGACTGGTAAACAACAAAGTCAACGTCATTAGTGCAGATTCTTATGGCACCATCTGGGTTGGTACGCCACACGGTTTGAGCAAATATGAACCTCATGAAAATGACGGCCAGCCTGGTTTTACTAATTATACCAAAGCCAACGGGCTTACTGATAACAATATCATAACTATTACTGAAGACCCGGCAGGAAATATCTGGCTGGGTACAGGGCGAGGCGGTATTTGTAAATACAATTCGAACTTTTTAACCAAATACTCTGCATCACTCGGCCTCACAGGCACACAGGTAAATGCAATTATCCAGGATAACAAAGGAAATTTTTGGTTCGGAACGAAAGGTGGCGGAGTATGCGAATACGATGGGAAAAACTTTATCAATTACACTACAAAACAGGGGCTTGCTGATAATGATGTGTACAGTATCCTACAGGATAAAACCGGTAATTTTTGGTTTGGATGTATGGGCGCCATCAGTAAGTATGATGGTAAAACTTTTACCAATTTTTCTTCTGCACAGGGCTTGCCTTCCTATTCTCAAATATGGAATAGCATAGAAGACAAGGAAGGAAATTTATGGTTTAGTTCATGGGGCGGCCTTTTCAAATATGACGGGAAAAGTTTTACAAACTACACCAGCAAACAAGGATTATTCACTGATCAAACTTTATCAGTAATACAGGATAAAAAAGGAAACCTGTGGTTCAGTGGTTTTGGCCTGGATAAGTGGAACGAGAAAACAGTGATGAATTATACTTTTGAAACCGGCATGCCCTGTCCCGAAATGCCGGGATTAAGAGAAGATCAAATGGGCAATATCTGGATAGGAACTTATGGTAAAGGCCTTTGCAGAATTTATAATGATTCACTTACTGTTTATACTACTACACAGGGCCTGGGAGATAACACTATTTTTTCAATAAGGGAAGATAAAATGAATCACCGCTTATGGTTTGGAACTAACTCCGGACTTTCTATGCTGGATGAAAATGATTTGCTAAAAAATAATTTAGATTCTGTACACTTCGAAAACTTCAACCACACAAACGGTTATAATATAAAAGATTTTTCATTCAATTTTTCTTTGTTTGTAGATAACAAAGGAGTTGTTTGGGGAGGCACAGGCGATGGTAAGCTATTTCGGTTCGACTATAACAAAATAAAACCGGTCAATAAACCTTTCCAGGTTCAATTGCAAAACATTGCTGTCAACAATGAAAATATTTGCTGGAATTTATTGGATAAAAATAAAAAAATAAACAATACCGCAGACAGTCTTATCATTCTTAACGAGATGGTTACTACATTCGGCAAAGTGTTGTCTGAACAGGAATCAAAGCAAATGGTGCAGGAATTGCACGGTTTGGAATTTAAGAGTGTGGCTCCATTTTATCCTATTCCACAAAATCTTATTCTTCCCTACAAATTGAATAATATCAGGATAGATTTTGCTGCTATCGAACCAGGTTTCGATAACCGCATGAAATATCAATACATACTGGAAGGGTATGATAAAACCTGGAGCCCGCTAAGCAACAGAAGCAGCGCGAGCTTTGGAAACATCAGAGAAGGCAGTTACACTTTTAAAGTAAAAGCAGTAAACCCGTTTAACGTGTGGGCCGAAGCAAACTATACTTTTAAAGTATTACCACCGTGGTACAGAACATGGTGGGCTTATTGTTTTTATGCATTGATGTTCCTTGCCGCAGCCTATATTGCCGCGAGGATGATCCGGAACAGGATATTGGAAAAAGAAAAAACAAAAGCAAAGGAGCGGGAACTGGATCATGCAAAAGAAATTGAGAAAGCATATAATGAATTAAAATCAACGCAAGCTCAATTAATACAAAGCGAAAAGATGGCTTCACTTGGTGAACTCACCGCCGGTATTGCACATGAAATTCAAAACCCTTTAAACTTCGTCAATAATTTTTCCGAAGTGAATAAGGAGTTGATTGCTGAAATGAGGCAAGAAATTTCAAAAGGAAATTATGATGAAGCAAATGAAATAGCAAAAGATGTTGAAGAAAATTCTGAAAAAATAAACCATCATGGAAAACGTGCCGGTGATATTGTAAAAGGAATGTTGCAACACTCGCGAACCAATAAAGGTGTAAAAGAACCAACAGATATCAATGCATTGGCAGATGAGTATTTACGATTAAGTTATCATGGCTTGAGAGCAAAGGATAAGGAATTCAACGCTGAAATTGTAACGGATTTTAATGAAAACATTGGAAAAATAAATATCATACCGCAGGATATTGGAAGAGTCTTATTGAATTTATACAACAATGCATTTTATGCTGTTCAGCAGAAGCAACGAGAACTGGCCGAAAAAGGGTTGCCAACCTTTGAAAGGTTGGCAACCCTGTACGAACCGACCGTCTGGGTAAGCACGAAAAAAGTTAACGACAAAGTGGTACTAACGGTGAAAGATAATGGCCCCGGCATTCCGAAAAACATTGTTGATAAAATCTTTCAGCCATTTTTTACTACAAAACCAACCGGAAGTGGAACAGGATTGGGTTTGAGTTTGAGTTATGATATTGTGAAAGCGAATGATGGGGAGATAAAGGTGGAGAGCAAAGATGGTGAAGGCAGTACATTTATTATTCAATTGCCTGTTGTCTGAAATAAGATTATTATGATTATGAGATTGCCAGGATTAAAAGAACAATCAAAATAATCCTTAAATCTTATAAATCATTCCTGTCCGCTGTGGCGGAGTTCAGACAATATATGATATCGCAAAAGCAAAGAAATTATAAGAATAATCCAAACTTTTTGTCTTCTATACTTTTTTTAAAATTAATTGGCATATTTGCGCGCGGAACAGGAAAAAATGATTTTATTATTAAAGTTGAAAATTATTCCGGCAATTAAAAAATTAATTTGGACTAATGTTTGTAATATGCTGAAAGATTTTCTTTTTTGAGTAGCTTATTTTTATAAATCAAAAAAAAGAAATTTTAATGAATTTGAGACGTTTAATGAAAAAAAAAGAATAGCCCCTTTATATTTTTTTATGCTTACATCTGAATTGAAAAAAGAGATTGATGAAAAATGGGATTCTTGCTGGCCTTTAAGCAAGCTGAGGCCAATAGTAATTCTTGACCTGATAAGTTACCTGTTTTTTTACGTAAAAATCAGCGGGTATATATTAGCAAGCGAAAACTCTGAAAACAGACCTAATACTGCTTCTTTAAATTCAAATGAAAGAGAACAGAAGGCTTGGAGTAAGTTTAAAAATCTTGATGAACAGAGTATGCACCTGCTTTTTACCGGCGAAAATGGCATTATTGATCTGATAAAAAAATATTCCAAAAATTCAGACTACGCAGTATTTTTAAAAGGAAACCTACTCATAGCACCCACTCCGAAATTGCTATCAAATTCTGTTGGTATCATCAAAATTAGCGAAGAGGAGAATGAAAACACAAAGGCGGAAATATTTGAATATCTTTTAGGCAAATCGGAACTAAACGGCCCTTATAACAGTCAGGCATACTTGCCAGAAAATCTTTCGGATTTAATGGTTGCAATTATCCAACCTGACGGGGAAGATTTAATTTTTGATCCCTCCATAGGGAACGGAAACCTTTTAGTGAAGAGCGCCCGGTTTATTTCCCATAAAAACGGGGCAATAAATTATATTGATTCGCGCCGCTTAACGGGGGTTGGGTCTGATGGAACTAACCTGCGTATAGGCGCTATGAATATGATTTTGCATGGAATACATAATCCCGAAATAAAATCTCTTGATGTTTTGTCACCATCAAATTTGCCTACGACTAAACTGCCAAAAGTTATTATAGCCAATTTGATTTTTTCTTTTAGTGAAAATAAAATGAGTGTGGAAGGTGCTTCCATAAGGGAAACCACAAGAAAAGAGATTTTCTACCTGAATTTTATTTTAAAAAATACTAAACCCGGTACCCGCATTGCAGTAATAGTTCCTGATATTATTTTGTATAATAACGGTGCAGAATTCCTTGACATACGCAAGGAAATTGTTGATAATTATAAGATGGATGCTGTAATATCACTTGACGATAAAAATTCTTCCCAATTTTATGGAACCAGTATTCTCGTTTTTTCCAGAGAACCTTCTGCTATAACTGATAAAGTTTGGTTCTATAAAATGGAATTTAATAAGAATAACCAGGAAGTTGGTTCAAATCAACCTGATGAATTTGCAGATATTTTAAACCATTTCAATAATAAAGAAAGCAGGGGTGAAAGTAAAACCGGTCAGGGTTTTTATATGGATGCTAATGACATAAGATCCAAAAATTATAGTCTTCATTATAATGAATATTACCTTTTTTTGACCCAGGGAAAAAATAACCATCCTGATGAAGTTGAGGTTGTTGTAAAAAGAGTGTCTAATAATAATTTTAAAAATCAACTATTTTTCCCAAAAGCCGAAAAAATAGCGGTTCCTAAAAAAAGTCACGCTAAGAAAATAATAATTATATCCATCCTTTCAATTGTGATTATCGGCGCCGGATATTGGTCTTACTTTTATTTTAATCTTAATAAATATTTTATTACTCCCAAAAAACCCGCTGCTGTTATAATTATAAAAAATGATTCTGCAAATGATTCTTCGGCGCAAACAACTTCTGGTAACATCATAAATACAAGCAATAATAAAGGAGGGAACAGAGGCGACAGCATTGCTAACATAAAATATACCGTGGTAACACCCAAAGCCTATTTTTATTCTTCTCCGGATACTAATTCCAGGCGAAATCTTTTTATAATCAATTTAGTTCACGCTACTTTAACTCCGGAAAAAGAACAAAATGGATTTGTGTATGTTGTGTATATTAATAAACATGGAGAAAGCACAAAGGGATGGCTCAACATAAAAGATCTGAAGCCTTTGCCATAATTTTATTGAATCAATTATCTTTCATTATCCAAATAAATTAGTACTCAGATAACGATCGCCGCGATCGCAGGTAATAAAAACAATCACACCTTCCTTCAATTCTTTACTTAATCGGAGCGCTGCAAAAGCCGCTCCCCCGCTGCTGGTACCGGCAAATATTCCTTCTTCTTTTGCCAGTTTGCGTGTGGTTTCTTCTGCTTCGTTCTGTGAAATATCCATAACACGATCCACTCTTTCAGGATCAAAAATTTTAGGGAGGTAATCTTTGGGCCACCTGCGAATGCCGGCAATAGAGGCTCCTTCTGTAGGCTGGCAACCAACGATCTGAATAGAAGGATTTTTTTCATTCAAAAAACGGGAACAACCCATGATAGTACCTGTAGTGCCCATAGCGCTTACAAAATGAGTTATTTTTTGCTCAGTGTCTTTCCATATTTCGGGGCCTGTGGTTTCATAATGTGCCAATGGGTTATCAGGGTTGGCAAATTGGTTCAGCATATAAAATTCTCCACTGGCTGCTTTTTCTTCGGTGTAGTCGCGGCATATTTCCATAGTATCCAAAAGTGTTACTTTAGCACCAAAAGCCTGCATGGCCAATACTCTTTCGCGAGTAGAGGTAGCGGGCATCACCAGTTCTATTTTTATTTTAAAAAGATTAGCCATTAGCGCCAAAGCAATTCCTGTGTTGCCACTGGTGGCTTCTATTAGTTTTGTGTCAACCGTAATATCGCCACGTTCTAAAGCGTTCCGCATCATATAAAGAGCGGGCCGGTCTTTCACACTTCCACCTGGATTATTACCTTCTAATTTTGCAAATACTTTTACTTTTCTATTTTTATTAAGTGATGTCAGTTCTACTAAAGGGGTATTACCTACCGTATCTAAAATTGTCATTTTCTAAACATTGGTTTTTATGAATTTACTTTTTACAACCGTAATCTCGGGATTGTGATATACTAAGGAACCTGGAGGTACTGATTGCGTGAGCCAAACATTGCCGCCAATTACAGACGCTTCACCAATCAATGTATCGCCGCCTAAAATAGTGGCGCCGGAATAGATTACTACATTGTCTTCTATGGTAGGATGCCGTTTTTGTTTTACCATATTTTTGCTGATACTTAATGCCCCTAAAGTTACTCCCTGGTAAATTTTTACATGTTCCCCTATAACAGTTGTTTCGCCAATTACAATTCCGGTACCATGGTCAATCATAAGATGTTCTCCAATTCTGGCGCCAGGATGAATATCAATACCGGTTTTACTATGAGCATATTCTGTAAGGATCCGTGGCAAAAGCGGCACTTCCAATTGATGCAGTGCATGAGCAATACGATAAAAAGAAAGTGCATAAAATCCGGGGTATGCGCGGATGATTTCAAATTCAGTCCTTGCTGCCGGATCACCCTGGTGAATGGCATCAATATCCGTATTAAGCACTCTGTATATTTCAGGTAACTGTTGAAAAAACCGGGTGCTTAATTCTTCATGATTACAATTGATGCAGGCTTTTGTAGCGTCCAGCATTCTTACCAATTCTTCTTCTAATTTTGATAATTCAGCATTAATAGCTTCGGTTGTAGAATAATTGCAGCGCGACAACTCGGGATATAATACACATATTAACTTAGAAGCCCAATGCGCAATTACTTCATTGGTAGGCACCTGCTCTTTTAGCTGTTGTTTTTGAAAAATTGTTTTTACTAAATCCGCTTTCATAGTTTAACGGCTATCTTTTTTGAGATGCAAAATTAAATATTTCTATCTGCGAATGTTTTATTTATTTTTTTGATAGATAAAGATTATCCATATTTTATAATAAAAAAGTGAGGAAGGGTAATAGAAACTCCTCCAATTAAAAAATAAACATCAAAGGAAAAAACAGTGAATGATTATACCAGGTAGGTACGCTTTCTTCTGCACCTGAACGGACCTCCTGGCTCAACATGAAGGATGAACAGATACAGGAAGGAAATTTTGAATTTCATAAAATTGGACACTTTCTAAATGATAGCAAATTTTTTAAAATCATTAAAGAAGCAGAGATGTAATTACTTTTTCCGTAATTTTAGCATCGTTTTTTTCGATCTTAATTATTACTAATAAAGAGCCATTATATTTTTAAAAAAATATCTGGCAACTTTGAAACCATTGACCCACCTTATATTAAAGCAACCAGCAAAATCAAACATATAAAAAAATATCTGATGAAACAAAAAAAGTATGACGTCCTAATTGGACATGAGAATATCTTTCCATTTCTCATAATTTATATTTTATTAATAGTTGTATTTATTCCGGCGGGACTTTTTGCGCAAAATGCAAAATCCTCTCCCGGAGCGGATATGTCTGTAACTCAGTCCGTCCATCAACCTATTTATTTGGATACACATTATTCCTTCAGAGAGCGGGCAGCCGATCTTGTTTCCCGAATGACTTTGGCAGAAGAAGTGGCACAGCTTCATACCAATTTTGCTCCGGCCATTCCCCGATTGGGAGTGCATCAGTATTACTACTGGAGTGAAGGCCAGCATGGGGTAAACGCAATGTTTGGAAACCTGCATAATGGCGAACCCAAAGATCAGCAGAGAGAGGCTTACGGCGCTCCCCGTGCGACGAGCTTCCCGGTAAATTTTGCAACGGCTATGAGTTGGGATCCTCAACTGATCTACCGTGAAACCGAAGCTGTTTCCGATGAGGCACGTGGATTTCTTGATAAATCACTGTTTGATAAAGGCCAGAATAACCTGGGAGAGTCGCGGGATGATTATGGGAATCTGACCTATTGGGCGCCTACCGTTAATCTGGATCGTGACCCGCGCTGGGGCCGCACCGATGAAGCCTTTGGCGAAGATCCTTATCTGGCATCGTACATGGAAGCTGCCTTTGTAGATGGATACCAGGGACAGACCATGGAAGGGAAACCTGAGACGAACTACCTGAAAGTGGCATCTACAGCCAAACATTATGCGTTGAATAACATGGAAAACAATCGCCAGGCCATCTCCTCCAATACAAATGATGAGGCCATTCGTGATTATTACACTGCCCCCTTCCGATATCTCATCGAACAAGCGCACGTAGCCGGCCTGATGACCTCCTATAACGCGGTCAACGGTACTCCGGTGGTGGCAAATACTTACCTGGTTAATGAACTTGCCCAGCGAAGCTATGGGTTTAATGGTTACATCACCTCGGATTGCGGGGCCGTGGGTACCACTTATGATAATTATCCTTATGGGCATGCCTGGGCACCCCCGGGCTGGAGTACCGATAGACAAGGCCAACATGCCATATGGACTAATAATAAGACAGGCTACACCGTACCAGGAGCGGCAGGTGGCCAGGCTTATTCCGTGAGAGCAGGCACCTGTCTTAACTGTACCGGCGCTGAATACACTTTACAGAATATACAGGATGCCATTAAAGCGGGTATTTTGAGTAAAGATGTGATAGACAGGGCGTTGACCAAAGTCTTTACTATCCGGATGAGAACCGGCGAGTTTGATCCACCCGGCATGGTTCCTTATACAAAAATTACAAAAGATGTCATACAAAGTCCTGCGCATCAGGAACTTGCTGAAGAAGTTGCCGAGAATACGCTGGTACTTCTTAAAAATGATGCCGTACCGGGTACGAATGCCAAACTGCTTCCGCTGGATGCTTCGAAGATACATAAGATCGTAATTGTTGGTAATCTCGCCAACAGGGTTACCCTGGGTGGGTATTCCGGAGACCCGAGCTTGAAAGTTGATGCGGTTCAGGGAATCACCAAAGCAATTATGGCAAATAATCCGAATGCTACAGTGATTTTTGACAGCACCCGATCTTCCACGACGGCAACAAAACCTGCCTGGTTAAGTGCCAAAACAAAGGCAGATATTAAAAGTGCAGATTTGGTGATTGTTTTCGTGGGGACCGATGAAGCCGTTTCCCGTGAAGGGCTTGATCGCGCGAGCTTAGCCATGCCGGGGAATTATGCTTCTATGATCTACCAGGTGGCTGCCTTGGGTAACTCAAATATGGTATTGGCTATTCAGTCTGACGGGCCGGTCCAGATCAGTTATATAAAACAGTACTTTCCGGCAATCGTATTTAGCGGTTATAATGGGGAGAGCCAGGGTACGGCTTTGGCTAATGTATTGCTGGGAAAGAAAGATCCGAGCGGGCACCTCGACTTCACCTGGTACCGCAACGATACGCAACTTCCCAGTATGTCTAACTATTATTTAACTCCCGAAAAGACGGGTGGACTGGGTCGCACTTATATGTATTTTGTTGGAAACAGGGAAGGCTATTACCGTCATTTCACTATTATTCCGCCAACCTATCCTTTTGGATATGGCTTAAGCTACAGCCAATTTAAGATATCAAACGTTGAGGTGTCAGCCAAACAAATATCTCCGGATGACAAGGTAAACGTAAGTTTTGATGTAAGCAATACCGGGAGTATAGCAGGGGAAACGGTAGCCCAGCTTTATGTGGCTCCTCCAGGAATTAAGGGGAAAGAATTACCCATAAAGAAACTGGAAGGATTTCAAAAGACGAAGGACCTCCAACCCGGAGAGAGCCAGCATATTACGTTGACTGTCGCGGCGGCTAATCTGGCGTTCTGGGATGAAAAAGAGCTGAAAAACGTAGTGTATAACGGTTCCTATCAGTTCCAGGTTGGTTACAACTCGAGTGACATTGCTGATTCGGCAGATGTGGATATTCAAGGGATGTTAACACCCAAGGTGGTTTATGTGACCGTAGAACCCGAAAATCTGATTTACCACGTAGGGGAAACCATTAATCTAAACAGTAAGAATAAATGGATAAAAAGCGACGTCAATCCGGCTCTTGAAGAGCAGCACGCCGTTGCGGATAACATTATAGAAGCCGTTAATAATGATGGTTCTTTTGTGAACCTGGCCAACGCCCACATTCAATACCACAGCAGTGATAAGTCAGTAGCAGCTGTCAATGACAAAGGGATAGTTACAGCGAAAAAGTCTGGCGTAGCTACCATTACTGTAACAATTGGCGGCGTTTCAGGATCAACAGTGATTGTAGTAAAAAAACGTTAGAAATGATGTCATTAGTCTTTTGCCAGAGACTTGTTAGCGACTTCAACAATAGCAAGGGAGCACAAAATGTATGGCTTTTCGTAAACAAGAATAAAATACCTTATCGCATTTAATATTATTTTATCAAATAAAAAGTGGCGGATAAAAAAGAATTCTTTAAAAAATTCTTTCACTGTAAAGCTTTATATCTGATTGCTGTTGGCGTCCCGCCAACAGCAGCGGGGAAAAAGATCAAGCAAGGAAGAAATAGAACAAGTTACAGGAAATGGTTCTATATACGTAAGCCCCTTATTTTTTAAATCTATTGTAATGACAATAAAAAGCCTTCATTTTTGCTTATTATATCTCATAACACTTCATAGCGTTTACGCCCAGAACAGGCAAGCCAAAGGCACACTTAAACTTTGGTACAATCAACCAGCCGCTAACTGGAATGAGGCTTTACCTATGGGAAACGGAAGATTGGGCGCAATGGTTTTTGGCAATCCGGACACTGAGATCATTCAGTTGAATGAATACACTCTTTGGGCGGGTGGCCCCAATAACAATGTAAACCCTGAAGCAAAGAGCATTATTCCGAAAATTCGTAAACTGATTTTTAGTGGGAAATACCTGGAAGCACAAAGACTAACGGATGCAAAAGCCGGACCCAAAGGGAACAGTGGCATGCCTTATCAATCTGCCGGGAAACTGGTCATACAATTTTCCCATCGTGATAAACCGGTGACAGATTATCACCGGGATCTTGATTTAGGAAAAGCCGTGGTAAATACTTCCTACCAGATAGGTAAGGTTAAATACGATGAAAAGGTTTTTACCTCTTTCCCTGATCAGGTTATTATTATTCATTTGGCTGCCAGTCAGCCAGGAAAGGTCAATTGTCGCCTTTCACTGAATAGCTTATTAAAGTATACGGTACATGTTCAGCATAAGGAATTATTTCTAAATGGCATTTCCGGTAATCATGAAGGGCAAGAGGGGAAAGTAAAATATACTACTATTGTCAAGCCTGTAATTTCAGGTGGAATAATTCATTACAATGATACAAGTCTTAACATTCAGGGCGCCAACAGTGCTATTATTTATGTATCTATTGCTACTAATTTTATAAATTATCACGACCTAAGCGCCGATAATAATAAAAGGGCTGTTGATTATTTACAAAAGGCATTGAGAAAACCATACAAAAAAGCTTTGCAGGATAATATTTCCTTTTATAAAAAATATTTTGATCGGGTTAGTTTAAATTTAGGTACTACTGATTCTGTCTGGAATCCAACTAATGTGAGAATCCAACAATTCCATGAAGATAATGACCCGCAATTGGCTGCCTTATATTTCCAATTTGGGCGTTATTTGCTTATTTCCTGTTCTCAACCCGGAGGTCAGCCCGCAACGTTACAAGGGATATGGAATAATTCAATAAATCCTCCCTGGGATTGTAAATACACTATTAATATAAATACGGAGATGAATTATTGGCCTGCAGATAAGACGAATCTTTCAGAAATGATATCACCGTTGATGCAGATGGTAAAAGATTTGTCTGTTACAGGACAGCAAAGCGCCAGAGAAAGATATGGTGCCAAGGGGTGGGTAGTACATCATAATACGGATATATGGAGGATAACGGGTGTAGTAGATGGAGGATATTATTTGTGGCCTATGGGAGGTGTCTGGCTTTGTGAAAATTTATGGGAGCATTTTCTATATACAGGGAATAAGAAATTTTTGAAGCAATTATACCCTGCTTTAAAAGGAGCTTGTCAATTTTTTGTAGATCAATTACAGGTAGAACCAACGCATCATTGGCTCGTAGTATGTCCTTCCATGTCGCCAGAGCACAGCTATATGGAAAAGGATGGAGTGAGTATAGACATTACAGATGGGACAACCATGGATAATCAATTAATCTTTGATCTTTTTTCTCATACTATGACAGCAGAGAAAATATTAAGTGTAGATAAACGATTTTCTGATACCCTTAAAATGAAGCGTGATTCGCTACCGCCGATGCAGATAGGACAATATAGTCAGTTGCAGGAATGGTTAGAGGATTGGGATAAACCTAATGATCATCATCGTCATGTATCGCATTTATATGGTTTATTTCCAAGCAATCAGATATCTCCTTATCGTACACCAAAATTATTCGAGGCGGCAAAAAATTCTCTTGTATATCGGGGAGATGTTTCAACAGGATGGTCTATGGCATGGAAAATAAACCTTTGGGCACATCTGCTGGATGGAAACCATGCTTTTAATCTTTTAAAAGATCAGTTGAGCCCTGCGATTACAAATGGCAGAGAGCACGGAGGAACTTTCCCTAATTTATTCGATGCATGTCCGCCTTTCCAAATAGATGGGAATTTTGGATGTACTTCAGGTATAGTAGAAATGTTATTGCAAAGCCAGGATGGGGATTTGTTTATCCTGCCTGCCTTGCCTGATAAATGGAATAGCGGCCAGGTAAAAGGCTTGAAAGGCAGAGGCGGTTTTGTAGTGGGTATTGCCTGGAAAGATGCCAGGGTGATTAAACTGACTATTTATTCAAAACTTGGTGGAATCTGCAGGATAAGAACTTATACACCACTTAAGGCGGCAAGTGATTTTTCGTTGGAACTTGCTACAGGGAATAATCCCAACCCCTTTTTCAAAGTACCATACGTTAAACAGCCTATAATATCTCCTAAAGCTACCTTGGAAAAACTTCAATTAAGGAAAACTTATTTGTATGATATTAAAACCATGCCAGGGAAAACATACCAATTAATAGAAGAAAAATAGATAGCGGCCTCCTGGTATTTATAATATGTCAAATTGTAATTAGGCATTACTTTTAGATTATAATGGCGGTAAATTAGAGAAATCTATTATTGCTTATTAAAAAACAAAAATTATTTAAAATCATTTAAAATAAACTTTAATAATGAAATCAACTTATCCTAAATTTCTGGGGTTAGCACTTATTGCCCTTCAAGCGGTTAATGCCCAATCAAATTATGTTGCTCCGGTATTACCATCTATTCCGGATAAAGTGTTTAACATAAAAAACTTTGGCGCTATCAGTGATAATCAAACAGACAATACGCAAGCTATTCAAAAGACTATTGATGCAGCCGAAAATGGCGGTGGTGGAAAGGTAGAAATTCCCGAAGGCACTTATTTATGTGGGCCATTGCAATTCTATAGTAACTTAGATTTACACATAGATTCTAATGCTGTTCTTCGTTTTTTACCCATTAACAGATATCCCGGCGGATTAGATGAAGGCACCGCTTTTATTACTGGTAAAGGTCTTGAGAATATTGCAATTACAGGAAAAGGAACTATTGATGGACAGGGAAGCCCTTGGTGGCCTTATGCCAAAATGAAAGGTAATTATCACCGACCCAGAATGATTGCTTTTAATCATTGCAATAAAGTTTTGATTGAAGATGTTACTTTAATGAATTCTCCGATGTTTCATATCGCCATCAGTGGTTCCGAAAATGTAACCGTTAGTGGTGTTACGGTGCGTGCGCCTTCTTCTACAGATCCAATAAATCCAAGCCACAATACGGATGCCTGCGATGTTTCGGGACATCATATTTTGGTCAAGAATTGTAATATAAGCACGGGAGACGACGACTATACTTGTGGCGGTGGTACATCGGATGTACTAATTACTAATTGTCATTACGGAAACGGACATGGTGTTTCTATCGGTAGCTATACCCACGGAGGCGTATCTAATATAACTGTTGAGAATTGCACTTTCACCAATACAGATTGTGGCGTTCGCATAAAATCAGACCGGGATAGAGGAGGCGTCGTTGAAAACATGACTTATCGAAACCTGACAATGACCAATGTAGGTATTCCTATTTTAATATATGCCTCTTATTTGGCAAAAGAAAAGCAATACAGAGATTTGCAAAGAATCACTCCTGAAATAGCAGAAGATTATCCGGCTGCACCTATTGCAGAAAAAACGCCTATCTACCGTAATTTTATTTTTCAGAATATAACGGCTACCGCTGCACCTGGCAAACGCGCCGGCTTAATATGGGGTTTACCGGAAGCCCCTGTAACCAATGTACTTTTTCAAAACGTAAATATCAAAGCAGATAAACCATTTGGTATTTTCTTTGCAAAAAATATTCAATTTAAAAATTGCAACATTATCACCAATGATGGCAAAAACAAACTGGAGACAACCCACGCTGATATTACTGAATAAAACTTGTAAACACATTTCCCTCT
>DATKQQ010000305.1:0-10242 GCA_035532615.1 Hanamia sp. | reverse complement strand
AACGCTGGAGTTATGAAGGTGCCCAAAACATGCTCAATCTCAAAGTAATAAGGATGAATGGGCAATGGGGAAAAATAATAAAGATGGTTAAAACTAATTTTAAACGCACCGCTTAAACCGCGACATTTTGAAATGCACCCTGCGAATAGATACTAATGATAACATCAATACCCAACTTCCTTAAAAAACCCGGGAGGCATCCTGTTTTTTGATGCCTGTTCAAATGCGTAAGCTATTTTAATTAATTCGTGTTCGCTGTAAGCCGTTCCAATAAAAGAAAATCCAATAGGTAGATGATGTATAAATCCCATCGGTACTGTTATATGCGGATAACCCGCCAAAGCCGCAGGCGCAGAAAAAGAAAAGCCGGTATCATAATCGCCGTTTGCAAGGTCAATACAACAGGCTAATCCATTGGTGGTTCCGCACAAGGCATCTAAATGATTTTGTTGCAGCATTTCATCAACAATTCCCCTGGCTGAAGTGGATTTTGCGAGCGCTTCTTTATATTCCGGGTTATCCAAACTGCCCTTTTCATTAGAGCTGATTAAAATATCCTGCTTAAAAAATGGCATCGCTTTGGCTTGATTTTGCTTATTAAATTCTATGACTTCTTTGAGCGATTTTACTTTTGCACTTGATGTGGAAAGATATTTATTTAACCCATTTTTAAATTCATATTGAAGCACTGTAAATTCTGCCTTACTTAGTGGATTGATTTTTTTTAAAAGTTCTACTTCCACTATTGTGGCTCCATTTTCTTTGAGCAATTTAATCGTTTTTTGAAGCAGCGCCACCACATCAGGATTGCCATCATCAGATAAAAAAGATTTTTCAATACCAAGTCGTTTTCCTTTTAATCCATCGGTGGTTAAGAATTGAGAATAATCTTTTTGAGTTTTTCCTTTGCTGCTTAAAGTAGCGCTGTCATTGAAATCTACACCTGTAAGATGAGATAAAAGAATAGCTGCATCGGTTACGGTTCTTGCCATTGGACCTGCGGTATCCTGGGTAGAAGATATTGGGATAATTCCAGCCCGGCTCCACAAACCTACTGTAGGTTTAATGCCCACCACGCCGTTTACTGAAGAAGGGCTTACGACTGATCCGTCTGTTTCTGTTCCAATGGCAATGGTGCAAAGATTAGCAGATACAGCCGCCCCCGAACCGGCGCTTGATCCCGAAGGATTGCGATGAAGCACATAAGGGCATTTGGTTTGTCCGCCCTGGCTGCTCCATCCACTGGTAGAATGTGTGGAACGGAAATTGGCAAACTCACTAAGATTGGTTTTTCCTAATAATACGGCTCCTGCATCTCTTAATAATCCAATAATAAAAGCATCCTTTGAAGCATAATTGCCAACAAGCGCCAACGAGCCCGCAGTGGTCATCATTTTATCACCTGAGTTAATGTTATCTTTTATTAAAACCGGTATGCCGTGGAGCGCGCTTCTTACTTTACCATTTTTTCTTTCAGCGTCCATAGCTTCTGCAATGGTAATAGCATCAGGATTGATTTCAATAACACTGTTGAGGGAAGGTCCGCTCTTATCTATTTGTTCAATTTTTTTTAAATACCATTGGGTAATTATTTTTGAAGTAAGCAATCCTTTTTTCATTTTTTCCTGCAGATCGGATATCGTTGTTTCATGGAGGTCTGTCTCTTTTAAAAATGCTTTTTCATTTTCAGTATTTGTATTTAATTCCTGTGTTGAGTGTAATCCTGCGGCACTTAAAATAGCAGGCAAACCAAAACTGGCAAGCGTTCCATTTCTAATAAAATTTCTTCGTTTCATAATATATAAAATTTAACTTCAAAGATTAAGATTGTTTTTTATTTATATTTTCATCTTACAGGTTTTCAAAACCTGGAAGGCGCTGATGAATAATTGTTTTGGAGACGCTACCAACAGAGCGAATCGTATTTTACCAAAGGCTTACCCTCACACTATCCTGATGGTACATCCTATCTCCGGGTTTTACATCGAATGCCTTATAAAATCCAAGGTTGTCGGAAAACGGACCTATCACACGATATTTAGCAGGTGAATGTGGATTATTCAATAACATAGTTCTCAGAATAGCAGGACGATATTTTACACGCCAAATCCCTGCAGCCAGCGACAGAAAGAAACGCTGATCCGGTGTAAAACCATCTATCAAAGTATCTTTATGTGCTTCCGCTGTTTTTTGAAAAGCAGCATACGCAATGGAAGCCCCCCCTATATCGGCGATATTCTCGCCCTCTGTCAACTTACCATTGATATGTAAACTATCTAAAACTGTATATTCATCATATTGCTTCACAATCAAATCAGCTTTTTGCGTAAAGCGTTTGGCATCTTCCAGTGTCCACCAGTCTTTCAGATTGCCGTTAGCGTCATAATGCCGTCCCTCATCATCAAAACCATGGGTCATTTCGTGGCCAATAACAATACCGATTGCTCCGTAATTGATGGCATCATCTCCATTTTTATAAAAGAAAGGAGGTTGCAAAATACCTGCGGGGAAATTGATGTTATTTTCAGTACGATCATAATAAGCATCTACTGTTGGTGGTGTCATGTACCACTCCGATTTATCTACCGGTTTTCCCAGCTTATTGATATCATACATATAAGCATAATGACTACAATTTTTTAAATCAGTGACCAGGGAATCCCTGGAAATATTTACGGAAGAATAATCTTTCCATTTATCAGGATATCCTATTTTTTTTAAAATAGCATGCAATTTTATTAATGCCTTTGCTTTAGTAGAATCACTCATCCAATCAAGATGTTGAATTCTTTCAGCAAAAGTTTGCTGAAGATTATTCACTAATTGTATCATTCTTTTTTTGGATTCCGGAGGAAAGAAACGTTGCACATATAGTTGTCCTAAGGCATCGCCCAGGTTATCATCTACCATGCGGCACATTCTCTTCCAGCGTGGCTCTATTTCCTGTTGACCGGTAAGCAATTTAGTAAAATCAAAACGTGCCTGAACGAAATCATTGCTTAGATAAGATGCAAAATGATTGATAAAATGAAAACGCAAATAATTCTTCCAGTCATTTAAAGGAATTGATTTAACTAAATGATTCAATCCCTGATAAAATTCAGGTTGTCCCATAAGTACGGTATCTTCTTTTATCAGCATTTCATTTAAAAGGGTATTCCAATCCAGGTTGGGTATTGTTTTTTCCAATGAGGCAATCGTTACCTTATGATAATTAGCAATAGGATCCCTTAAGGCTACGGGAGATTTAGCATTTTTTGCCATAGCCGTTTCAGATGCCAATACAGAAGAAGCATCTTTTTGAGCAGTGGCCGCATCATTGCCGGTAAGTTGAAATAATTTTACGATGTATTGCAAATAGGCGTCACGAATTTTCCTGGTGGCAGAATCTTTGTTAAAATAATAATCTTTGTTTGGTAATCCGAGTCCGCCCTGATCGAAATGTGCAATATTCATGGAACTGTTCTTATCATCTGCTCCGGCATTAAAGTTGAACAAAGGAGATAATCCTATAGAATATTCCGTGGCGATTTCTTTCCAGAAATCCTGCAGGTTTTTAATAGCACTGATACGATCCAGGTCAGTAAGGATAGGTTTATCGCCTAACTTTTCTACCAAAGAAGAATCCATACCACTCGCAAACAGATCTCCTGCTTTTTGCGCGTAGCTGCCTGAAGTAATATTTTTATCATGTGCTACGGAATCCAAAACAACGTGCATATCCTCCACAGACTTATCCGCCAGAGAAAGCATCCCACCCCATGCAGGAAGAGAAGCTGGTATGGTAGTTTTTTTTAACCAGCCGCCATTAGCATAATCAAAAAGATCATCCTGAGGCCGAATTGCTGTATCCATACCTGAAAGGTTGAGGGGATCTTTGTATGTATTTTGATTGACGGAATGGCAACTGAATAGGCCACTCACCATAACTGTTGTTATTAGTAACAAACAAGTTGTTTTTGTGTTACTCTTTTTATTCATGATATTTTATTTTTTGATTGATAAGTTTTAGAGAGAATGTTGAAATTTTTACTTTGTCACGTTGGTGCAACCGATACCTAAAAAACTCAATGAAATTACTTTTTTATTTCAATGCGTATCATTTATAAACTTCGCCACATTATCATGCAGTTCCTTTAATGTTGCCAGATGCAGATATACCATGTGCCCTGATAGATAATGGAAATAAGAAATGTTTTTTTGCAGCTCAGCAGGTATCGGAAGATGATGCATTTCATACTCGCCTTCAAAAAAGGGAGTTACCAAATCAAAATATCCCATATTCAGCATCACTTTCAGTTTTGGATTGTAAACCATGGAAGCTGCCAGATCGGGCATTACATTGGCGTAAAATTTTTGGCCCGTGCTCATATAGGCTGCCCGGTAATCAAAATGAGGTATAATGTTTGAATAATTATTAGGCTTATAAGTCATTCCTTCCCCAAATTTTAAATCTTTCCGCAAATAATTATTAAAAGTACTTATAAATGCAGATTCGACTGTAGAAGAAGTTGGTTCAAAACCTGGGTATTCACTCAATGGATCCATATCCGGCCCGGTAAACATAGCATCATAAGCGCCGGTGATTTTGCCTTCATCCGCGAGCAATTCTTTTTCAAATCTTCCCAGGCCTATACGCAAGTTAGCTTTGCGAATATAGCTTGCCGGAAGGCCTGTATAATCATGCAACTTTTCTACCATTCGGCTAAAAGTGGCAGAATCAAGCAATGAGCCCTGAAGCAACGCCAGCGAATAATCAGTTATAGCAAAATGTTTTACTTCGTCCAGAAATGGCACTAATTCTGCCGGCCTGTTCGGAATTTTATGATGATACCAGGCAGCAGCTGCTTCTGTTGGTAGCGCCAACACATATGACAGAATGCCTCCCGGGTGAGTTTCTGCACCCTGGCTTTTATCATAGCTCAATAACTGGGAGAGAAGGATTACTCCATTGAGGTCAATATTATCCTCGTTTTCCAAAATATTAGCTATCACGGCTGAGCGGAAAGTGCCATAACTTTCACCAAATAAATATTTAGGGCTATTCCATCGGTTGTAAGTAGAAAGAAAATTTTTAATGAAATCAGCAAAAGCGTGCCCATCTCCATCCACACTGTAAAAATCTTTAGGGGTTCCTGCTCCGCCTTTGTTTTTAGTAATAAGTCGGCTGAAACCTGTCCCCGGCATATCTATAAACACCAGGTCGCTGGCGTCCAACAGACTGTAATCGTTGTTTACGGTTTTATATGGTGGAACTATGCGTTGTGTATCTTGTAAGAAAACGCGTTGTGGCCCCCAGGCGCCCATGTGAAGCCATATAGTAGAACTGCCGGGGCCGCCGTTGTAAATAAAAGTTACCGGGCGTTTACTATTGTCTTCATCACCTGTTTTAAAATAGGCTACATAAAACATGCTGCAGGTGGGGGTATCATTTTTATTTTTTAGAATTAAAGTGCCGGCTACAGCCTGGTAATTAATTCGTGTACCCTCTACTGTTACCGTTCCCTGGGTAACTGATTTTTGCGGCTTTGTAATTTTGGCTAATGTGTCTTGTAGAATGTCAACTTTCTCTGTGGTGATTTCTTTTTTTATTTGTGCTGAAGAAAAAAAATTGCAAGCAAGTAAAAGAGTAATGCAAAACAAAAAGGATTTTGATTTCATGATGGTTTTTATTTTAATAAACTTTTTATTTTTTGAATTACTCCTTCCCTGGTTTCATATTAGGGGCGCCCACCTTATACATCACATACAACATAATCAAAAGGATTAAAATTCCCGGAAGCACAAGGTCATGTATTCCCAGGAAAGCCAACACGTCTGATCTTCCCGTCATCACAATAGGGATAGCCATGAAAATACCTACCAGTGCTTCTCCTGTTATGAACCCTGAAGAAATAAGCATACCACGCTGTTCTATAGATTTGAGTTTATCACTTTGTATATTTCCCGACTGCCTGCTTAATTTCCTTTTTACCAAAGCTGAAACAACACCACCTACCACGATGGGAACGCTCAATTCGAAAGGCAAATAAATACCAATTGCAATAGCCAGAACAGGAGCACGGAAAGAGGATTTTTTACGCTCTAATTGTATATCTAATATAATGACGAGGGTGGCCATTACCATACCAATAATAACCATATTCCACGGCAATCCGCCGTGGAAGACGCCTTTGGCAACTGCGGCCATAAGTGTGGCCTGCGGTGCAGTCAGTGATTCAGGATGAGCAGTAGTAGCAGGACCTATTCCATAAGCTTTCAGCAACAAATTGAGAACAGGCGCCATCACTAATGCGGACGTAAGTGTGCCGATAATAAGCATTATCTGCTGTTTCCATGGTGTAGCACCTACAATGTATCCTGTTTTCAAATCATGCAAATTATCTCCTGCAATGGCCACTGCACATGCCACCACAGCACCGATCAGAATGGCTGCTGCCGCTCCTTTTGCATGTTCAGCGCTGCCAAACAAAAAGTATATCAAAAGAGACGCAAATAAAATAGTAGCAATGGTAACGCCTGATACCGGATTATTGGATGAACCCACAAGGCCGGTCATGTATCCTGAAACGGCGGAGAATAAAAAGCCTGCAATAACCATTATCACAGCCATGGAAATACTCATGCGAAAAGAGCCTATCAAAAAATGATACAAAAAAAACAAGGGGATTACTGAAATAATAATGATTACTAATACCCATTGCATGGGTAAATCACTTTCCAGGCGGTTATAAACATGAGTCTTTTGCTTTCTTTCCTTGTAGGCAGCAAGTCCCGAACGAATACCGGTAAATACGCTGTTCCGCATTTTTACCAAAGCCCATAAACCACCTATCACCATTGCGCCTACACCAATAAAACGGGTTTGATCGGACCAGAGTTGATTGGCATAATCTACAGCAGAAATTCCTGCGGGTGCTCCACCATGCAAGAAGGTAAGAATAGGAATGGCTATCACCCAGTTCATTATACCTCCTGCAAATACCAATACCGCTATATTCAATCCTACAATATAACCCACACCAATTAATGCCGGAGAAAGGTTGGATCCCACATAGGCAATTGTTTTTCGTCCAAAAAGGTAAGTTGCTCCTGTGGCTGTTTCAGCAATCCATCGCAAACCGGTTTGAGCGAATTTAAAAAGTATGGCAAACAGCGCCGCCAACGCCACATATTTTACACCTTCGCCTTTTTTTTCACCTGTTATCAATACTTCAGCACAGGCAATGCCTTCAGGAAATTGTAACGGTTGTTCTATGATTAAAGCCCTGCGCAAAGGAACTGTAAATAGAACACCGAGCGTTCCACCAAATCCTGCTATCAGAGCCGTTTGTGCATAATTGAATTCGCCCCACTTCCCAAGCATTACCAATGCGGGCAGCGTAAATATAACTCCGGCTGCTAATGCCTCACCTGCTGAAGCACAGGTTTGTACTATATTATTTTCCAAAATGTTGGAGCGGCGAAACATTTTGAGAACACCCATTGAAATCACAGCCGCAGGAATAGAAGCCGATACGGTCATTCCCGCAAAAAGCCCGAGATAAGCATTGGCTCCGGCCATTATTACCGCGAGAAGTATGCCAAGTATCACTGCTTTTACTGTAATTTCAGGAAGATGCATATCTCCTGAAATAAATGGTTTGTGTAATAGATTTTGTTTCATTATTTAAAAATTCAGATTTTGAAGTTTTAATAACGCACTATCCAATTACCTACGAAAAACATTCCTGGCTTTTCCTATCCAATATTTCCTTACCGTTCACTCATTCTCCAACCATTATCTTTTTCGTTGGCATCCGCCCATAAGCCTGTATCAATCACAAGCGTACTTATTTTTTTATGAGTCCTGATATTTATTACTGTTTGCTGTCCGTCATTCTTCCAAACGATTGGCGTTTCATGAATATCCTCATTGGTACCATCGGTATAATTTATTTTTACATCAAACGGAATATCAAATCCACCAACATTCTTTACTGTTACTGCATAATCATCTCTTCTTCCAATAACATTTTCTACACTTAGATCGGTATATCCATGTGAAAAAAACCAACTGTTCCAAAACCAGTTTAAGTCTTTTCCTGAAATATTATTGAATGCATTGAAGAAATCCCAGGGAATAGGATGATGTCCATGCCAGCGTGCGATATATCCCTGCAGGCATTTCTTAAAAAGCTTTTCTCCCAATAAATCTTTTAATGCCATATATGCCATCATAGGTTTGAAATAGGCATTATTAGCATAAGCTAACCCCGTTTGAAAATTGGATGCAACAACAGGCACCTGTTGTTCCTGTGACGGGTCTCTAACTAAAAGCTTCTCATAACTTTCATTGATTATGGCAGAACCATATTCTGTCGCGCCTATCAATCCATTAAAAGTTTCAGCCCAACCTTCATCCATAAAAGCATAGCGACTTTCATTGGTTCCCATATAAAATGGGAAATAAGTATGAGAGATTTCATGGTTTTCTTCAAACCTTACTTCAATCGGATTACTGGTTCTATACGCTCCGTCATTGGCCATCATCGGGTATTCCATACCTGCAAAACCTTCTACCACAGTCATTTTAGGATAAGGATAAGGAACGCCTGGCAAATTCCGTGAATACCAGCTCAATGCTTTTTGCCCGATAGCTACCGCCTCATGAAAATCGGCAGAGGTATCATAATAAGCGGCCTGCATGGACGCACGGCGGCCGCTTGCACTATCAACCACCACACTCGCAGCATCCCAATTATCATGATCACTGATAAATAAAGCTACTTCCGTTACATCGTTTGCTTTCCATATCCATGTGTTGATTTCATTCTGTGTAGTAATATTTTTACTTTCTAAATCCTGCGGCGTTGCAATATGAACAACAGCATCTGATGTCATGGATTCTTTTAATAATTGAGCATAATGCGGTTGTAAAACCTGTTGGGGATTTTGCAAAGTGCCGGTAGCCCACACAATAAAATTCTTAGGCACATTTACTTTTAAAGTATAATTACTGAAATCATTATAAAATTCCTGTGCCCCGGTAAATTCTAACCTGTCCCATCCATTATAATCATCAAACACAGAAACACACGGATAAAAGTAAGCCACGCAATAAGTAGTAGGATCTATCATACCTTCTCTGAGCGATCTGCCGTTTCTTACAAATGCCGGCGCTATCTCATAATGCCATTGAACCGAAAAATGAATGGAATCTCCGGGCAATAAGGGTTGGGATAAATTTACATCCTGTCGTGTATAATGACCCAGAAGAACAGGCCATGATGTTTCTTCTCCGTTGATCTCAAAATGGTCAATATGGATTCCGGAAGTTAGTTGTGTAGAATCGAGGTTTATCAAACGTTCGGCTTCCGGTTTTTGGTAATTCATAATGAGACTGAATACGATTGTGTTTAGTGTATCGGGGCTGTCATTAAAATAAGTAATCTGCTCTGATCCTTTAATGGTGCGGCCGGGAGGTGTTACAGTCAGGTCAATATTGTAATTGCTATGGTTTTGCCAATAATGAGCGCCAGGATTTCCGTTTATTGCACGCGTTCTTTTTTCGAAAGCCGTTTTTACATTGCGCGGCATGTATAAAGATTGTGCGTGTGCCTGAATGAAAAAAAATCCTGTTAAGACTAAAAGAATGATGCATGTTTTCACGATAAATAATTTATAGTTTGACAAAAAACAAACCATTGAATGAAATAATAAAACGCAAGGTAAATATTTTAAAAAATTATCCCTGTCCGCTCTGGCGGCTTTCATGCAACAAATCTTTTTCCCGCTGGCTTAATTTTAAAAAACGGTTGAAAGATTTTATTGGCAACGTTCCGTGTAATGCCACTTCCAGTATCAATAACGGCAATGATTACTCTATTATCTAATCTCTTTGTCTTTACGAAATCAGTTGCTGATAGCTGTTAGTTTTACTTTCTGGTTTACTGCATAAAAAGCATCAATAACAGAAATATACCACTTCTTTTCTTTTTCATTCCAATGAGTTCTTACTTTTTTGACTCAAATAATTTAATATCATTTTTCATTTTACGATTTTTTTTGCTGATTATTATAACTCATTTTGAAAATATAATAAACAGGAATACCGCTCAACATTAATCCCAAACCAATCAATGAAAGTTTTGGCTGATTAATGAATGTGGCAATCAATAAACCAATTGTAACCAAAATAAAAAGCACGGGCGCCCAGGGATAAAAGGCAACCTTTTCTTTTATTGCACCCTTTCTCTTCAT
>DATKQQ010000304.1:0-24948 GCA_035532615.1 Hanamia sp. | reverse complement strand
CGCATCCATACCGGTCTCTAATTGACCTACAAATTCGGATAATGCCTTCAGTCCGCCCGCTGATGTGCCAACAACAATTACAAATTTTGGTTGATTCATTTTATCGTTTTAAAAAATAAACTATCAAAATCCGTACTAACTTTTTGAAGCTACTATATTCCTCAACCGGTAAGCTCATCATCCATTTCTTTAAAGAGCATAATTTTCTGGGTTAAGAGATTATTTAGATTAAAGAGATTAAACGAGGTTACTGATTTTCTTAAGTGCGAATTTTATTTCATGGTAATCAGTGAATCAGTAAAATCTGAGGTTCCGACAGCGATAAAATCTGAACTACTGATTAAAGGAATTAACCTAATGTGCTGATTTTTTTTAACGACTGATTTATTCTCCTGGTAATCAGTAAATCAGTAAAATCTGAGGTTCCGACAAGAAATAAATCAGTGAAATCAAGAACAGCCAACGCTACATGGACGGAACCCTACTCACAGTTTCTCAGCTCCGTTTTAGGGGGCTTTTTTTTGATTTAATTCAATATTTTTTGCCTGCTTCTCTTCGCTCAACGAAAAAAAAATAATCGTAAATAATGAAAAAACTTCATTTTTTCTAAACCTTCTTCAAGTAAAAAATTAGAAATCTGATTTAAAAGTTCATTTACTGGATTTTTTGGGCGCACTTTTCCGGCTATCCGCTTATATTACGGCTAATCAAACGCGCTTAACCTTCACCGTGATACAGCTTCTATCCGCGGCGCAAATTCCCGACAGAAAAATAGCAAAGATTTAGAAAAGAAAAATCTGAAATTGTAATGAAGAACAAATACCTTTAGAAAATGTAATGTTAGGAAATACAGCGTCTCAAAACCCGTTATTTTGATCCAACAATATGATTGTAAATTATACAAAAAAAGGCTGGCAGGTTGTAACGCAAAGAGCCCACGGAATCCTGGCAGCACAGTTGGCAGCAGAATGGAAAATCTCAAAACGTCCCGGGCGGTGGATGGAAACCCTCTTAGCAATAGCAGAGCATGATGATGCAGAAGAAGAATTGGACGGACAAAACCTGCTCACCCGGACTGGTGGACCTGTAAATTTTAATATGAAAGAATTTGATCGGGCCTATTATGAAAAACTTTCTTTGCTGACAATCACAAAGAACAGGTATATAGCCCTTTTGATATCTTTACATATCGAGTTTCTTTGTCGTAAAGAGGCTGAAACTAGCACCAAAGCAAAAACTTTTTTAAAAGAACAAGGTATTCTCCGTCAAAAATGGATGCATGAATTAAAACTCAAAGAAAAGGAAGTTTTGCGAATTTATGATCTGCTCGAGTGGTGTGATGCCTGTTCCCTTCTTCTTTGTCAGGACCTGGTGCAACCCGAGAAACGTAAATTGGAAATAAGTACCGGCCCTAATAAAAAACCCTATTTTGTTCTTCAAGCCGGAGATCAAAAACTTACGGTAACACCTTGGCCTTTTGAAACGGAAAAATTTGTTGTACACTTTGAATGGAGACTAATGTACCAATTGCAGTTTACATCCTCCGCTGAATTCCGGAAAGAATTCTTAAAGGCAGAAGTTAGAGAAACAACCTGGGAGGTTGTCCATAAAACAGCACCAAAGAAAAAAAACAAAGTATAACGCAGGTACCCAACAAAATAAGTTCTTTTGAACGCTTCTGCAACTGGTTACCCGCCTGCAAAAGACAACTTTCAGGCTAATTTTTATTAAGTCAATTTTTTTTTATTAAATTTAGGAATCAATATTTACAACAATCTCCCGCAATATGCATCCTTCAGTTAAAATAAGCGAAGGAGAAATCGAAAATCAAATGCTTGAAAAAATAATGATCTCTGGCGCTACAAATCATAAATCTGCATTATTTACTCATTTACTGAATTCCTTTCGCTCATTTTTAAAATACACTTTCCAGGTATTTTTTTTCAGAGAAAAATAAAATATGATGAGTTTGTTTAACTGATCACTGTCAACCCTCAATGGCGTATTCGTTAACTTGCAGGCGGCAGTTTTGCAGCTTGGATGCCTCATACTTTTCACAAGTGTATTTCATCAAAAAGGAGCATCTCACTCACTAAAACAAGGAGAGGTCGAAGAGGAAGAACTCAAAAAAAAGAAACAGGAAGACAAGCAGGTGTCGTGGGTTTACCGACATTCTCTTTCTCTCGCTTTTATAATGCTTTTTATTGGGTCATTCATCGCTCACATTGTTTTCGGAACCCGTTCGTTTAATGAAACCAGTGCATTGATTGGCAAAGCGCCCGTTTCGTTGATTTCTTTTCTGGGCTCCGACACTTTTTGGTTTGGAACTATGCAGACATGGCAAGCCGAATTCTTAAGTCTCGCTCTGTTTCTCGTTTTAAGTATTTTTCTTCGCCAGGAAGGATCAGCCGAATCTAAACCCGTACTGGCCAGCAATGAAGATACGGGAGATGCAAATAAATAAGGTGTAAGGCGTGTGCAGACTTCCACCTTGCGAAAAGTTTATCGTTAACCAAAGCAAAATCCGGTTTATTCAATCACTGATAAAAAATTTTCCTCAACGGGTGTTGACTTTTTGCACGTGAATCGTCCTTGTTTTTTGCAATGACCGCGTATGACTTGATAATTGGTATAGATTTTAAATCATTCTTTAAAAGAAGATTATTCTAATTAAAATCATAATTATCAACCGCCCAGGTTCTTATAATAGTTTTGAATAATGAAGTATTAAATGAAAAGAGGACGTTTTAATGCATTCATATTAATTGCAGATTGTATTTAGTTCTGCGAAGCTAAAAAAGCCACAATATTATTCATTTCTTCTTTCGTTAGAATTCCGCCGAAAGCCGGCATATTTTTTCCTCCATTTACAATTCTTACTTTTAGTTCCTGGATAGATAAACGGCGTCCTATGGTAGTAAGATCCGGGCCGTCAAGTCCTCCGTAACGGTTGATCTTATGGCAATATTCGCAACCTTTGGCATAAAACAAATGCACACCTTTGACAATAGTTGAATCAGGATTTGTAGATCTGATAGCGCTCAAGGGTAATTGTTTTGTATTAAAATGCGGCGACCACGGCGCTTTCAATCCCACTACCAATAAACTAATCACAAATACGGTAACGCAAATAACTCCATATATTGCCCATGGTCTTTTGATCGGGCTTCTCTCTCCCCGATTGGAAATAAATGGAATGGAAAATAAGATAACAACGGTCAAAACGGGTCCAAGCAACATCGAAACAGACTCTATTTTGTGTGGCATCAAAGCAAACAATGCGAAGAAGGGAATCATGTACCAATCTGGATTAGGAGAAGTAGTCAATGCAGCAGGGTCTGGTTTTCCTGACAATGCCGGGGGCCCAAAAATTACTGCTGCGCAAATGATGCAAATGATAATGACGGAACTGAACATTACATCTCTCCATGCAGCATTTGGCCAAAAAGGAACGCCCTTTTCTTTAAGCATATCCTTATACCATTTACGATATGTTTTTGTGTCAATTAATCTTCCGGCTTCAGGCGGTTCTGAAATTCCATTGCGGATAACGAGATACAAATGAATTCCTATAAATATAAAAATCATGGCAGGTACCACAAAAACATGGTACGAATAAAACCGGCTGAGACTTTGTCCACCTATTGTGTCGCCACCCAATAGTAATCTCGCAAGGTATTTTCCAATAATGGGTGTTCTCCCTAATTGTTCTGCAGCTACAACTGAAGACCAGACACCATTAGAATCCCAACGCAACAACTGGCCGGTAAATCCCATGAAAATGGTACATAATAAAAGAATCACCCCACTGATCCAATTCATTTCTCTGGGAAATTTATAAGATGCGGTCAAATAAACCCTGATCATGTGAATGCCCACCAGTATGATCATTGCCGAAGCACCAAAGTAATGAATGCCTCTTAGCACATTCCCAAATGTTGCCTTGTCTGTAATAAATATAAGGGATTGATAGGCATCTTTGGAAGAGGGTTGGTATAATAATGATAAAGCAATTCCTGTAATTACCTGTAGTATGAAACAAAATAATACAGCACTTCCGAAAACATAAGCCCACGTTGCTTTTGGGGGCACCGGATGTTTCATGATCGGAACGATATTTTCAGTAATGCCCGTCCTGTCATCAATCCAATTCCATATTTTTTTTAAAGTTTTTCTCATACTGATTTGGACCCGATATGTGTAATTGGTACCGGTGCTGTTTTTATCTGTACTTCATTATTAAATACCCTTACCTGATATTTTGTCAAGGGAAATGGTGGTGGGCCTCCGGCTACAGTCCCATCTGCATAATACACACCGCCATGGCAGGGACACATAAATAAGTGCGCGTCTTTTTCCCACCTCACCGGGCAACCCAGATGAGTGCAATTTGCTGAAAAGGCAATAAAATTACTTTGATCATTTCTACTCAACCACGCAGCCGATTTCGCGGTAACGCCTGCATACGATTCAGGATCTGCATTTATGAATGTTACTAAATTGGTGGTACCGGTTTGAAAATCATCTACTTTTCCAACAGTTCGCCATTTTTGATTTTGCTTTTTTAATAAAGGTGCTATTATAGCGCTGACAATGGGGATAGCTGCAGCGAGCGTGCCGATGCCGGCAAGGCCCAGGCTGGCTTTCAGAAAAAAATTCCTCCTGGTTATTTCTTTCGGAGATTCTTCAATCCTGTTTTCTGATTCTTCATTCATGACGTAAAATATTTATCCATCCGGTGAGTGCTATTACTAATATGATAAATCCTGCCAGTGAAATCAGCCACGTAGTTAATAATCCCCAACCTAAAAAGGTGATTCCCATAGCCAGGAAAAATGGCCAATAAGTTGGCTCCGGCAATACTTCCGGCTTTGCTTTTACTTTTTCAATTTGTGAGTTCATATAATTGTTTTCTTTTTTATCGTAAGTTAATGTACTATTATTTTCTACTTCTTTAGGATTATGGATATCTGCTTTTAAATCAGGATTACTTCTGCTACCAGATCTCTTAAAAGTATTTATGAAAGCATTCTTGAGTTGGTGAGCCAACTTTCCTTTTGATAAATAACCAGCTCCAAATGCAAGCGCTTCTTTAAATAAAGTATATTTTGCCGAAGATGATTTCTTCACGTTTTGGAGCGTATGATCCAGAACGGTTATAGGATTTAGATTTTCAAAAAGATTATGCGACCGATCCTTAAAATCATCTTCCATCGCCTCCTTTTTTCTTTCAAGCTTTTCGATTGCAGTTGAGAGATCTTTGACACCGGCAATTTTTTTGAGTTTTTTCTTCGCTGTTTCTTCGTCATCCATTGCTTAAAATTTTTATTTAAAGAGGTTATGCATTCACCTATCAGTTATTGATAACTGTTGCACCTGGCACTTCATAAACTTCTTTTTTATCAAACCAATTTATCAAAATAGCCATTGAAGCCGTCAGGTAAATAAAACAACAGGGCACCCACATGATCAACCCGGCAGCTTGCTGATCTGCCCCCGCAGAAATTTTCCATTGATCTCTTATCAAATGCAAATAACCATAAGTGTCGGCGATATTGATATAATGAGAATAAATTCCCAACGGAGCAAATGTGATCATTAACCCGAGTATCGTACAAAAAATACATGCTGTGGAAAGATAGAGCACTGCTGATAAAGGCGGAATGCGATACTCACGATAAGGATTAATGACCGGCCAGCAAAAGATAATACCGGCAACCAGCAAACTGAACCATTGTAAATACATTAAACCCATTCCATGCATGGCAATTGCCTGATTAAAAATGTAGGGAATGTGCCAAAACCACATCACACTTACGCCGGTAAACCAACATAAAACGAAGATTTTTATTTTGTTGCTTGAAAGAGAAAGGAAATATTTTTTGAATCTGTTTTCTTTGGGAATACCTGCTACAAGAAGTGGTGCCGCTATCAACAGTAATAATACATGCGAAATCATGTGTGCACTGAATAAATAATTTTCAGCAAGAAAATGCAAAGGCGAAGCAATACATAGAATAATCATAAGGATCCCGGCAAGAAAATAAAGAGATTGTTTTTTTAATTTGAAATTGATAAAATACAAATAAAGCAGGCATAAGCCGATAAGGAAAACGGATGTTACAAAACCGAAATGCCAGTAAGAAAATATAGAACGCATAATGCTAAGTTTTAAATATTCGTAAAATGAGGTAGCACATATACTACCGTGAAAACCACTATCCATACTGCATCTACAAAATGCCAATAATAACCAACGGCGGTTATTACATTTGAATTGGGCTTATTAAAATCGCCCAGGAATGTTAAGGCAAGAATGATGGATAAAATAATTAATCCCACAAAAACATGGAACCCATGAAAACCGGTAAGCGTATAAAAGCTGGTACCGAAAACGCCGCTGCCCAAAGTAACATGGTCATTTATCAATCTCCAATATTCCTTTCCTTGTCCAATCAGAAATATGGCACCTAATAAAATAGTTATCATCAACCAAATTTTCAGGTTCTTAATTTTTCCATTTTTATAATTCTTGTCGGCCATCCAAAAAGTAAAACTGCTGGCAATTAATACAATAGTAAAAATGCCTGTTTTTTTGATGTCAAGGGCATGTAAGTCATGCGGCTCAAATCCTGAATTGAAGGCCATATATACAAACGCTAATATGAGGCATACAAAAAACATGCCTTCCGTTCCCACCACCAATTTCATCATTGTTTTGTTCATTATCTATCAATTTATTATTTGTCAGGATTGTCAGGATGTTTCAAATCATATAATGCCCTTCTGCTATGTACTACAGGCACTTCGTCAAAATTTTTTAATGATGGTGGAGAAGTAGCTATCCATTCGAGGGTAAATCCATCCCAGGGATCATCGCCTGCTTTCTTTCCCCTTTTCCGACTTTTCACTATTATATACCCCAGGTACAAAACCGAAAGCCCCATTATGAAAGCGCTAATGGTAGAAATCATATTTAGCGTGCCATACCAGGGAAGGTTCGGATAGGTATAAACTCTTCTCGGCATTCCAATCATTCCTAAGGCATGCTGAACTAAAAAAGTGCCATTAAACCCAATCACAAACAACCAGAAAAACCACTTCCCCATTTTTTCATCCAATAATTTTCCAGTCATTTTTGGAAACCAATAAAACACTCCGGCCAGCACACCGAAAATGGTACCGCCTATAAAAACATAGTGAATATGAGCTACTACATAATAAGTATCAGTCAATTGCCAATCTATCGGCACAATGGCAAATGCAATACCTGAAAGGCCGCCAATAGTAAATTCAATTAAAAAGGCAACCGCAAACATCATTGAGACCGTAAACTTTATTTTACCTCCATACATCGTGGCGATCCAGGCAAAAACTTTTACACCGGTCGGGATGCCTATCAACATGCTGCTTGCGGAGAAGAATGCGTCTGCTGTGTTGCCCATGCCAACAGCAAACATGTGATGAGCCCACACTCCAAATGCAAGCAAAGCGATAGCAACAGAAGAAGCGGCAACAAATGAAGCACCAAAAATGGGCTTACGCGAAAATACAGGGATCACCTCTGATATAATCCCAAAAGGAGGAAGGATCACAATATAAACTTCGGGATGCCCAAAAATCCAAAACAAATGCTGCCATAGTAATGCAGAACCACCCGAAGCTGTATTAAAAAAGTGTGCACCGAATTGCCTGTCGAGCAATAGCATCGAAAGTGCCGCATTGAGCGCGGGAAAGGCCGCCAACAATAAAAATGAATTTACAAATACCATCCAAACAAACATGGGTAATTTGTTCAGCCCCATGCCTTTCGCGCGATATTGCAGTACGGTAACGATAAGATTTATAGAAACAGTTACGCTTCCAATTCCGGCAAGCAATAAACCCATACAGTAATAATCAATACCCGGATTGATAGAATAATTCTTTTCATTGAGTGGGGCATAATTAAACCATCCGGCATCCGGAGCGCCACCGGCCAGGTAACTAAAATAAATCAGTGCTCCTCCAAAAAATGTCATCCACAAACTAAAAGCATTTAATCGGGGGAAAGCCATTTCGTTTGCCCCGATCATTAATGGAGTGAAATAAACGGCAAATCCAAAGACGGCGGTCATAGCTACAAAAAAAACCATAGTAGTCCCATGCATTGTGAAGAATTGGTCATAAGTTTCGGGGCCAATAAAATGACTCAATGGCTCTGCCAGTTGTATGCGCATCAGCAATGCTTCTACTCCACCAATTAACAGGAATAGCAGTGATACCAATAAATACATGATGCCAATCATCTTGTGATCGACAGTAGATATCCATTGCAGCAAACCCTGGTCGCCAGTGACACTCATGCTGGGAAATGATTTTGATGGTTCGGGTATGTATATTGAGTCGCTCATTTTTTTAATTGATTACACAGATTTGTACGGATTAATTTTTATAAAAGGATTAAATTCATTTTTAAATATTATTAGCTCTATCGAATTTAAAATCATCAAAAAGGTCAGCCTCAATCACTTTTTTTGCACGAAGCTCTACATTTTGATTCGGACGATTGTTCTGCGTTCATGTTATTTTTTATTGATTAATATTTCTATCTCTTAAATAAAATCCGTGATAATCCGTGCCTGACTGCGACATGCAGGCAGGCGTATAATCAAGGCCTACTTTAATTCTCCTAAATAATGTACAATCGCATTTACAGAATCTTTATCCATATTGAAATCTGGCATGTGAGCGCCAGGCTTTATTTTTTGAGGGTGACTAATCCATTTGAATAAATTGGTTTCGTTATTTTCCATTAATCCCGTTAAGAGAGTATGCCTGCTTACCAGGTGAGTAAGATCTGGACCAACATTAGAAGTGGCGGTTGTGCCTTGTATGCGATGGCAACTTCCGCAGGTTTTTGACTGGAACAACTCCGCCCCCTTTAATGCAAGACTATCTTTTGGCACTACTGCGTCTTTGGCATTTGCAGCAAGCCATTTATTAAAATCGCTTTGAGTTTGCGCAATTACATTGATGCGCATCCAGGCATGCTCAGCTCCGCAAAATTCACTACAAGCGCCTATGTATGTTCCCGGCTTATGGATATCAAGCCATAGATAATTGCTTCTGTCGGGTATAAGGTCCATTTTATTTCCCAACTGAGGAACCCACCAATCATGTATCACATCCGCTGAGCGCATTTCCATCAATAATTGTTTGCCGACCGGCAAATGCACTTCATTAGCAGCAACTACATTAGCAGCCGGATAATCTACTTCCCACCACCATTGATGCCCGGTAATAACTATATCCGGATGCCTGTTTTTTGGAACAGAAGGAGATACTGCGTTCATAGTAGCTACAGTTTGATAAAAGAAAAAAGCAAGTAATAAAACGGGGCCCCCAATCATCGCAGCTTCAAGTTTCTTATTGTGGGATGTTTGCACCGGCTCATCCGTTTCGCCCTTTTTTTGCCTGAATTTAATACAGATATATACTATCAAAAAAATTACCAGCAGCAGCATCGCACTTGCAGCAACATTAAAATAATTAAACAGCTTATTGATTCTATCCGCTTGCTGCGAAGCAGGGTTTTCAATCGACTGTAACAGAATTGGATTCAGAAAATATAGAATTGATTTAAACATTTATTAACCATTAATCAGATTTTATTAAACTTTCCTATCCCCAATGGTTATCAGGAGCCATCGGATCCGAAATTTTAATTCACTTTTTTAAATAAAAGAGACTGCGCTAAGCTAATAAAAAAAAGTTTTGTTATAATTAAAAAGTTTTGATTTATTTAAAAACAACGATTTTAAGGCGGCATCAAACATTGTGCCTATAGACAATTTTAACAAAATAAAAATAAAAGTTATTTATTCGTTTAATGATAACCGTTAGTGTCAATAAGCCTAATCAAAAAAACTTCTCGTTTATAAACGGAACGATTAAATTAGTTGGTTCATAAAATCAGGAATACTGTGGGCAAAAAAGAGAGATACCAATAAATCTGGTAGAAATTTCTGGTAGCGTATTTGACCGGTAGCAGCGTTATACCGCGAACTGTTGATACAATCTTTTTATGAAAATGATTTTGTCTGTCCTCTCAAATAATTGCCACTATAAATAACTGATAATAAAAATTCCAAATACTGATAAACGAATCGAAGAAAAATTTCTCCGATAAAATAAATCGGGGAAAATTTTCAACTTCATTTAATTTAAAAAATACTCCTGAAGATTTATGTTACTTCCTCAGTTTTATCACGACCAATCACTGCCGGGATGTTTGGCATTTCTTTTTGCTGTTCGATATGACCTGCTTTTACTAAATCTGCTCCTTTCTCTCCAATCATAAGCACGGCTGCATTGATATTACCTGATGAAAGAGTCGGCATCACTGATGCGTCTATCACTCTGAGTTTCTTCAAACCGTGTACCCGTAACTGAGGATCAACTACAGACATGTCATCGTTGCCCATCCGCGCAGTGCCGGCAAAATGGTGGGCGATAAAGGCGTTTTTACGAATGTAATTGAGCAACCCTTCATCGGTGTCGCCGGCAGATCCCGGTGCAACTTCTTTGATATTGTATTTACCTGTCATCGCATCACCGACACGTTTAACCATTTTCAATCCTTCCATCATAGTACGAACATCTTCTTCCGCAGTTAAATGATTAAATAAGCATGACGGGCTGTCTTTGGGGTTTGTTGATGTGATTTGAACGCGCCCGCGGCTAAGGGGGCGAACCTGGTACATACTCAAATGGAATCCGGAAACCTTGGCAAGATTCCAAACTTTCTTGCCTTGCATGAAAGGAAGCAAATGCAGTTGAATATCCGGAGCTATCAAGCCTTCTTTGGTGTATAAAAATGCTCCGGCCATGGCTGCGCCAACCTTTAGCGGGCTGTTCTTTGCTCCCAAATAATATTTGATTCCTGACCATGCCTGGGAGAATACATTGCCGACTTGCTTATTGAAAGTGTACTTGCTTGAGGTAGTATATTTTCGGGATACCTGTGGGTGATTCATCAGGTTTTCACCTACACCTTTTAAATCAAGCAAGACCTCAATACCGTACTTTTTGAGTAAGTCTGCCGGGCCTACTCCTGATAATTGAAGTAATTGTGGCGTCATTAACGCACCCGCACTTAAAATGATTTCGCGATTAGCTTTTACACGGTGAAGTTTTCCATCCCGTTCATAAATAATTGCATCGGCTGATTTACCGTCGAATTCAATTTTCGTAGCAAAGGCTTTAGTGATAATACTTAAATTAGGGCGATCACGATTTGGTTTAATGTAGCAGGCTGAAGTAGAGGAACGGTGCCCTTTCCATGTAATAAGATCCCAATATCCGGCGCCTACAAGAGTCGGACCGTTAAAGTCGTCATTTCTGGGAACCCCATGACTTTCAACGACCGCAGTGATAAACGTATCAGCGAGAGGATTTTTCCACTGTGCTAATTCAATTCCAATAGGGCCGCTTTCGCCATGATATTTGCTTTCTCCCCTGTGATCGTGCTCATACTTTTTAAAATAAGGCAATACATCTTCGTATCCCCAGCCTTCAGCACCCATTTTTTCCCATGTATTATAATCAGTTGGAGAACATCGCACCTGCACCAACCCGTTGATTGAACTCGAACCGCCCATTATTTTCCCATGGAGCAATGGAAATTTTCTGTTATCCAGCCCTGGCTCAGGTTCTGAATATTGTTTCCACCACATATACTTATGCATGAAAATAATCTTTGCAAAACCGAGGGGTATTTTAGACCAGTAACTGTTATTTTTGGGTCCGGCTTCGAGAAGCAGAACTTTAACATTGGGATCCTCAGACAGGCGGGCTGCAACAATTGCACCTGCTGACCCTGCGCCCACGACTACATAGTCATAGCTATTTGTATTTGCTTCAATTTGTGAATCTTTCATTGTGCTCATTTTATTTAGATTAAAGTTTTAGATCGACAATAGTCAACTTTCACAAGGTTGTTGATGTAAGTCGGCTAAAATCACGTTATAGATTTATTATTTTATTTTTAAATTCTTGTCTTTCTTATCAGGCTATATTTTTAAAATCGTATAAACTTTCTTTTTATCCTGATGGTTCCTTATACAGATATCCGGGTTATATCTTTATTCAAAAACATTATTATCTTTTCTTCTTATAAAACATTACTTTACTTTTTACTAAATATTTTTTTAAAGTCTCTTTTAAAAAGAAAACCATTTTTATCATTATAAAATAAATGCAACTCATTCCCGGGTAGCATAGAACACATTCTGTTTATGATTACAAAGTTTTGATCTTTTTAAAGACAACTATTTTAATGCGACATCAAACATTGTGCCTATTGGTAATTTAAAAGAAATAGAAATAAGGATTAAATATTCGTTTACAGATAATTGTTATGTCCATATTCAAATTTATAAATTGCCTGCTTTTGTACTTTATGCGAGACATATTAGCTTGACATTTAGGAAAAAAGATCCTTTATTGTTGGTTTACCAAATAAAATAATTCTATCGCGCAGCTCCATAAAAAGTAGTTGATAACATAAATTTCTCGAATAAAAAAAATACCAAACATGCGTTTTCAAATCGGAGAAAAATTTTCCCGATAAAACAAATTGTGTAAAAATTTTAGTCTTCCCTTAGTTAAAAAAAACAGGCAGGAAAGAATTTGTATTACTTCTAATACAAGTAATACAAGTAATACAAATAGTACAAGTAATACAAACCCGCTTTTTTAACTACTGGTTTTTTATAGGCACGCTCTTTGATTGGCAATCGTATAAGAGAAACCCCCTGCATCTTGATGTAGTCACCTATGATGACTTAGGATTTCATAATTTTTTATCATCTATTAATAAAAATTTTTTATGGCAAAACAAGTAAGCGATTTCTTAATTGAAAGATTATTAGAATGGAATATTAAGCGCATTTTCGGTTTTCCCGGCGATGGTATCAATGGCATTCTCGGCGCCCTCGATCGTGCGAAGGATAAGATGGATTTTATCCAGGTAAGACACGAGGAAGATGCCGCATTTATGGCTTGTGCGCATTCAAAGTTTACGGGAGAAGTAGGGGTGTGTATGGCCACTTCCGGCCCGGGTGCTATTCATCTTCTAAACGGGTTATATGATGCAAAAATGGATCACCAATCGGTGGTTGCCATAGTAGGCCAATCGGCCAGGGAGTCGCAGGGTGGCGCTTTTCAGCAGGAAGTTGATTTGAATAGTTTGTATAAAGATGTTGCTCATGAATATATTCACATGGTTTCTGTGCCTATGCAAATGCAGCAATTACTTGACCGCGCTATTCGCATTGCCAAAGCCGAGAGAACGGTTACCTGTGTGGTGATTCCTAACGACATACAGGAGATGGAGGCCAAAGAGCCACCACGCGGACACGGTACTATTCATACGGGAATTGGTTTTCCGGAAGTACGAATAGTTCCTCCCGAATCAGAATTGGTCAAAACTGCTGATTTATTAAATGAGGGAAAAAAGGTTGCGATCCTGGTTGGAGCGGGTGCGTTAGATGCCGCAGACGAAGTAAAACAAGTAGCTGAATTATTGGGTGCCGGTGTTGCAAAAGCTTTGCTCGGAAAAGCGGTACTGCCTGATGATCTCCCTTATGTAACCGGAGCAATTGGTTTATTAGGCACCGAACCAAGTTATAAAATGATGATGGATTGCGATACGCTATTGATGGTGGGAAGCAGTTTTCCGTATTCTGAATTTTTGCCAAAGATAGGACAGGCAAGGGGCGTACAGATAGATATTGATGGAAAAATG
This sequence comes from Hanamia sp., assembly GCA_035532615.1. Taxonomy (GTDB): domain Bacteria; phylum Bacteroidota; class Bacteroidia; order Chitinophagales; family Chitinophagaceae; genus Ginsengibacter. The sequence goes on along the minus strand of DATKQQ010000304.1, from coordinate 11,159 downwards.
CTAAGCCTTCGGTTTCCTATGGAAATTAATTTAGTAGGTGGTAGTAAAGAAACATTACAAGCGCTTATTCCTCATTTAAAAAGGAAACAGGATCGTTCATGGCGCGAAGGAATTGAAAAAGGGATGAAAAAGTGGTGGGAACTTTTGGATGCGAGAGCCAAGGATTCCGCCACACCCATCAATCCACAAAGAGTTTTCCAGGAACTATCGCCTAAACTGCCTGATAATTGTATCCTCTCTTCTGATTCCGGTACTTCCGCAGACTGGTTTGCGCGTCATCTCAAAATACGTAAAGGAATGAAAGCTTCTTTATCCGGAAATCTTGCTACGATGTGCCCCGGCGTACCCTATGCGATAGCAGCAAAATTTGCTTATCCTGATAGAATTCCTATCGCTATGGTAGGCGATGGCGCTATGCAGATGCTTGGAAATAACGGACTCATAACCATTTCAAAATATTGGAAAAGATGGAAAGATCCGCGTTTAGTGATCTTGGTGCTTCATAATAATGACCTGGCACAGGTAAGTTGGGAACTAAGAGTGATGACCGGAGATCCTAAATTTTCCGGATCCCAGGATGTTCCGGATTTCCCTTATGCAGAATACGCAAAGCTATTGGGATTAAAAGGTATTCGGGTAGATGATCCTGATCTGATTTCTGATGGTTGGGATGAAGCCCTTTCTGCCGACAGGCCAGCGGTGTTGGAGGTAATTACAGATCCTAATGTGCCGCCACTTCCACCACACATTACCTTTAAAATGATGAAGAAGTATTCTGAGACTTTGTTGAAAGGCGATCCTGATGAATGGGAAATAATTAAGTCAAGCTGGAAAAGTGAAATGTCAACTATTTTTCATTAATGAAAGATGAAGCAATTAATATTAAAGACTTAAAAGTTTCGGCATACACAATACCTACGGATGCGCCTGAGTCAGACGGAACCATTGAGTGGGAAAGCACTACAATGGTGATAGTGGAAATAAATACAGGCGAAAAAGCGGGTATTGGTTACTGTTATGCTGATATTTCGTCTGCATTTTTTATTGAAAACGGGTTAAAGAATAAATACACATGAAAAATAATTTTTTCTTCACAGCCATTGATGCCGGATTGTTTGCGGGTTTCATTTCTATAGCACTTCAAATGGCGTTGGTATCCATATTTATGCCTGGAAAATTCTGGGATCCTCCACGTATGATGGCAGCTATCGTTTTCGGAAAAGGAGCGTTACCTCCTTCGGATACCACATTTGGAGTAATAATAGTTGGCTTTATCATTCATTACATTCTGGCCATTCTGTTTGCCATTATCGTTGGGTTCATTGTGTCAAGGATGGCTATGGGCCCCGCAATAGGTGTTGGCATAGTTATCGGACTGGCATTGTATTTTATTAATTTCTATGTATTTACAGGCATTTTCCCATGGTTTGCAAAATCCCGTCTCTGGGTTACTGTATTTACACATATTATGTATGGAATTGTAGTAGCGTGGAGTTTTAAATCTTTTTATGGAACATGGACCACGGCAGTAAGCGTAATCAATAACGGGAATAGACAGCCGCTATAAAACTATTTTTCCATTTTAAAATATTATTAAGAAAATGGAGACACATAACGAAAAAGTAGCGATGGATGACTCAATAAAAATTAATGAACTACGGACCTCGGCATACACGGTTCCCACAGATTCTCCTGAAAGTGATGGCACCATTGAGTGGGATAGTACAACATTGGTTTTGGTAGAAATAAATGCAGACGAAAAATCGGGTATAGGTTACAGTTATGCTGATATTTCGTCTGCATATTTTATTGAAAAAAATTTAAAGAAAATAGTTGTTGGCAAAAATGCGCTGGATATTCCCTGGATCTTAAAATCAATGGTGGCCAGCGTACGAAACAATGGCAATTGCGGAATAATCTCTATGGCTATATCCGCTGTTGACAACGCTTTGTGGGATTTAAAAGCAAAGATTCTTGATTTGCCTTTGGCCTTATTGCTGGGAAAAGTGCGAGATGATTTTCCAATCTATGGAAGCGGAGGATTCACTTCTTATTCTATCGAAAGATTACAAAGCCAGTTATCAGGATGGGCTGAAAATGGAATCAAACAAGTGAAGATGAAAATAGGAAGAGAACCGGATAAAGATGTTTATCGTGTCGGAAAAGCAAGAGAAGCGATAGGAAGAAAAGTGGAATTATTTGTAGATGCTAATGGCGCATACACTGCAAAGCAAGCGCTCAAGATGGCGTACCAGTTTGCAGAGTTGGGAGTTACCTGGTTTGAAGAGCCGCGGCCGTCAAGCGATTTAGAGGGATTGCATTTAATCCGCGAAAATGCACCTGATGGTATGAATATCGCCGCTGGGGAATATGGTTATAATCTGTCCTACTTCGAACAAATGCTGAGTGCTGGAAGTGTAGATGTATTACAAGCGGACGCTACGCGTTGTGGAGGAATTTCTACTTTTTTAAAAGCTGGACATACAAGTGAAGCGCATCAATTACCATTTTCTTCCCATTGCGCGCCATCGCTGCATTTGCAGGCAGGTTTGGCATTGCCTTCTTTTTTTACTGCGGAATACTTTTATGATCATGTACGGATTGAAAATATGTTGTTTGATGGAGTAGCGCAACCTGTGAATGGAGCGCTGCATGCAGATCTGAGCAGACCGGGGTTGGGATTAGAATTCAAATATGCCGACGCTGAAAAATATAAAGTATTTGGATAAAAAAAAATTCGAAAACACTAACAAGTATAACTTATTAAAAAACCATTGATAAATTAAAAATATGGTAACAGATACTTTGGACCTGAATTACGAAACAAAATATTCCCAGGGAGTAGATGTAGCTTCTATGGAGGCTGAATTAATGAAAATAATTGAGGGCGAGGTTCGATTCGATTACGGAACAAAGGCATTGTATGCTACTGATGCTTCCAATTACCGCCAGGTTCCATTAGGTGTCGTGCTTCCAAAAACTGAAGAAGATATAATTAATACCGTTGCGATTTGCCGGAAATACCACGCACCGTTATTATCAAGAGGCGGCGGCACCAGCCTCACAGGTTCTTGTTGTAATGTGGCCGTGGTAATGGATATGACTAAATATTACAACAAGGTTTTAAAAATTGATAAAGAGAAAAAAACAGTAACTGTCCAACCCGGAATTGTGTTGGATGAAATGCGGAAAGCAACCAAAAAGGCCGCGAACCTCACTTTCGGACCTGACCCTGCAACTCATAGCCATTGTGCGATTGGAGGAATGTTGGGCAATGATTCCTGCGGTATTCATTCCGTGATGGCACAATTTTACGGATACGGAGCACGTACTGCCGATAATACCGAATCGCTCACAATTCTTACTTACGATGGCATCAAAATGAAGATAGGCCCGACATCTGATGATGAACTCAAAAAAATAATAAAAGAAGGAGGAAGGAAAGGAGAAATTTATCAGCAATTAAAAGATTTAAGAGATAAGTATGCTGAAAAAATAAAAGAAAAGTTTCCGAATATTCCCCGGCGTGTTTCAGGGTATAATTTGCCATCACTCATGCCTGACAAAGGTTTTAATGTAGCGGAAGCCATAGTTGGCTCCGAAGGAACCTGTGTTGTTATTCTGGAAGCAGAAATGAAATTAATGCCTGAACCTCAAGCACGTTCATTGTTAGTTTTGGGATATCCTGATGTATATGCCGCCGGCCATGCCTGTCCTGGAATAATGAAACATAAGCCCATTGGACTCGAGGGTTTCGATGATTTGTTGATTCAGTTTATGAAAGATAAAGGTTTGGATTTAGATGATCTGCCACTTTTGCCAAAAGGCGGAGGTTGGCTACTGGCAGAGTTTGACGGAAAAGACAAAACAGAATCGGATAAGAAATGTAAAGAAGTGATGGAAGAGTTAAAAAAAGAAGATAACCCTCCCAACATGAGACTTTTTGATGACCACGACCAGGAACAAAAACTTTGGGAAATAAGGGAATCAGCGCTGGGTGCTATCGCGTTTGTGCCAGACAAACCGGATATGTGGGCGGGTTGGGAAGATTCTGCAGTTCCACCAGAAAAAGTGGGGGATTATTTAAAAGATTTGAGAGATTTATTCAACAAGTACGGATTCAAAGCTTCAATGTATGGCCACTTCGGACAGGGTTGCATCCATTGTCGCGTTTCGTTTGATTTGGTAACGGAAGACGGAATCGAAATCTATAAGAAATTTACGGAAGAGGCTTCTCATTTGGTGGTAAGATACGGCGGATCTCTTTCAGGAGAACATGGTGATGGGCAGTCGAGAGGCAGTTTGCTGCATATCATGTATGGCAAAGAGATTATGCAAGCTTTTCATGAATTCAAATTTATCTGGGATCCCCAGTGGCTGATGAATCCGGGGAAAGTGATTGATAGTTACGGTGAATTAGCAGATTTAAGAATGGGTCCTAACTATAATCCACCAACGCCTAAAACTCATTTTCATTTTATGGACGATGATGACAAAGGAAGTTTTTCGCGCGCTACGCTTCGTTGTGTAGGCGTGGGAAATTGCCGCCAGCATGAAGGAGGCACCATGTGCCCAAGCTATATGGTTACGCGCGAAGAAAAAGACAGTACCCGCGGCCGGGCGCATTTGCTTTTTGAAATGCTAAACGGAAATGTGATTAAAGATGGCTGGAATGACGAATACGTAAAGGAATCTTTGGACTTATGCCTGGCTTGCAAAGGTTGCAAAGGTGATTGTCCGGTCAACGTGGATATAGCGACTTTAAAATCAGAATTTTTATCCCATTATTATGAGAACAATAGAAGGCCTGCTTCTGCTTTCGCTTTCGGCTGGATCTATTGGTGGTCAAGACTAGCTTCCGTAATACCAGGAATTGTAAATTTTGTGACTCATGCTCCCATTTTAAAGAATATTTTAAAATCTTCGGTGGGAGTAACGCAAAAAAGAACCATTCCTTCTTTTGCTCAACAAACTTTTAGAAACTGGTTTGGCAACCAACAAAAAAGGAATACGGATAAACCAAAAGTTATTTTATGGGTGGATACCTGGAATAATTTCTTTAAACCAGAAACACTGGTAGCAGCTTTGGAAGTCTTAGAGGTAGCGGGTTTCCAGGTAATCATTTCCCAAAGAGTTATCTGTTGTGGCCGCCCATTATATGATTTTGGCATGTTGGATAAAGCCAAAGATATGTTGCTGCAAATCCTGGATACGTTGCGCGATGAAATAAGGGCCGGAACTCCTGTTGTTGGATTAGAGCCGAGTTGTGTTTCTGTTTTTCGGGATGAAATGTGCGATTTGCTTCTGGGAAATCAGGATGCGAAAAGATTAAAGGCTCAAACTTTTACTCTTGCGGAATTCCTTGAAAAAAAGGCACCTGATTTTAAAATTCCTCAATTAAAAAGAAATGCCATTGTTCAGGCCCACTGCCATCATAAGGCAATTATGAAAATAGACAGTGAAGAAAAGTTATTAAAAAAATTAGGGCTGGATTACCAGGTTTTAGATTCAGGATGTTGTGGAATGGCCGGTTATTTCGGATACCTGAAGGGCGATAAATACGAGGTGTCGGTAAAAGCCGGAGAAAGAGTTTTATTACCTGCGGTCAGAGGTGCAGACAAAAAAACGCTCGTCATTAGCAATGGATATAGCTGCCGCGAACAGATTGAACAGATGACTGACAGAGAAGGCATGCATATTGCGCAAGTGTTACAAATGGCATTACATGAAAATGGAAGATCAGAAGACACGGCAGAAAACTTTCCTGAAAGAAAATATGTAGATGGAATGAAATTACATTCTACAGGCCTCACTGCAAAGCGCACAGCGATAATGGTTTCATTGATTGGGTTGGTGGCAGTCAGTTGTTTATTAGCGGCTAAAAAGGGAAATAAAAGAGTTAAAAAATATAACTAATAATGAAGAAGAAAGCAAAATGGGAAACAGGTTAAAAGTGGGTTTGCGATGTCCACAGCCCTGGATTTTTGCTACTCCCTGGGGTTATCGCCGCACAAGAGATAGCTCCTATGATATTTTAAGAAAAAGATTTGCAGCAGGAGAAATAACCAAAGAAGAATACCAGGAAGCTAAGAAGGTTCTTGAAGAAAAATTTAAAAAAAATTCTGATGACAATAAAGGTTAAGCATTCATAAAACTAAAAAGATAATGGAAACCATTGAAAACACTTTAAAAAAGTTAAGCATGGCTATTGGAAGCGGTCTGATAGCAGGATTCGATGGAACCATTGCAATGACGATTTCACAAAAGATTGAGATGAAAATAACAGGACGCAAATCCAGTAATTCTCCGGCAAAAGCAGCGAGGGAAGTGTTTGATATAAAGCCTGTAACGGAGGCCATGAGCGGAAAAGTTTCTGATGAAATTCATCTGGTCTATGGTACTTCACTTGGCATGGTCCGTGGTGCGTTGAGCTTAATAGGTTTGAAAGGATTACAGGCGTCATTTATTCATTTAGCAACAGTTTGGGGTGGCGAAATGATTATTCTTCCCACTTTAAAAGTGGCGCCCCCAATCACAAAGCAAAAACCTGGAGATATAGCAACCCAGGGTTTGCATCAATTAGTATATGCGGTTACAACAGGATTAGTTTTCGACGCAATTAATAAATAAAATCTTGAAGTATTAAAAAGTATTTCAAACAAATAAAAAGAAAACAATGAAAAAAGATTTTAAAGGAAAAACGGTGGTAATTGCAGGAGCCTCTGCAGGTTTGGGAAGAGCGATGGTTAGGGAATTTGCAAAACACGGAGCCAACGTAGGAATGATCGCAAGGGGAATAGACGGGCTGAGAGCGGCAAATGATGAGGTAGAAGAGTTGGGTGGTCATGGCTATATAGTGCAAGCGGATGTGTCTGACGCAGACGAAGTAGAGAACGCAGCGCAGAGAATAGAAGATCATTTTGGAACCATTGATGTCTGGATAAATAATGCGATGGTAAGCGTTTTCGGCTCATTCAAAAAAATGGAAATGAAGGATTTTGCACATGTTACCGATGTTACTTATCTAGGCCAGGTTTATGGAACGTCAGCAGCTCTAAAAAGAATGATCCCCAAAGACAAAGGAACTATTATTCTGATTGGGTCGGCATTAGCTTATCGTGGCATTCCATTGCAGTCGGCATATTGTGGGGCCAAGCATGCAATTCATGGTTTTTTTGAATCGTTGCGTAGCGAACTAATCCACGACAAAAGCAATATTAAACTGAGCATGGTTCAGATGCCTGCAATGAACACCACCCAGTTTGGCTGGGTAAAAAGTTATTTAAAAAATAAGCCCAGACCGATGGGAACTATCTATGAACCCGAGGTAGCGGCCAAAGCAGTGGTGGACGTGGCAAGAAATCACCAAAGGGAATTGTATGTAGGCTATCCAACAGTTGAAACGATATGGGGAAACAAAGTGTTGCCGGGATACCTCGATAATTATCTTGCGAAAACAGGATTCCAGGGCCAGCAAACCGATGAACTGGAATCTCCAGACAGAGAAAATAATTTATGGGAACCTGTTCCGGGAGATCACGGCGCGCGTGGAACTTTCGCTGCCAAATCCTGGAATTCGAGCCCTGAGGTATGGATGGCTACTCATAAAAAAACATCTTATGGAATACTTGCAGGCCTTGCAATGGGCATAACTGCCGCAGTTATTTTAAAAAACAAAAGTTAATTCAAACTAGAAAATCATTGATGATAATTGATTCAAATATTAAAGACATTGTCAAAAAATAATCCGTGTTAATTCGTGTAACCTGTCTGCCGACAAGTCAGGATCGTGGCAACAAAACCCATTGGTGTTAATTCGGGTAATTAGTGACAACAAAAAAATTTAATTATGGCAATAGGAAAAAAAATATGGGCAATTGCAGAAGGATATATTCCGGGCTATAGCAATGGGCCTCCACCGGACTTTATTAGTCATGAAGCGGCATGCATTTTAAACTCTTCTGACGAAGATGCGCATGTACAAATCATGCTCTATTTTACGGATAAAGAACCTGTGGGACCCTACAAACTTACGGTGCCTGCAAGAAGAACAAGGCACTTTCGGTTCAATAATTTAACCGATCCCGAACCGGTGCCTTTAGAAACCAATTATTCCAGTGTTTTTATTTCAGACCAGCCAATAGTATTACAATATACAAGGTTGGATTCAAGACAAAATGCGAATGCTTTAATAACAACGATTGCCTACACGGAATAAATTTAAACCTCACCCGTTTTTGAAACCTGTGAGCTTTTCAGAACCAGTAAATGAACAAATAATATGAATTTTAAATTATTAAATGATGAGGAGCAAAAAACGTATGCAATCATTATGGATAGTGGCGATGAAGTAACAGAGCAGTTAATGACCTTTGCAAAAAAAGAAAAACTGTCTGCTTCGCAGTTCACGGCTATCGGAGCTTTCAGCGAATCAGTGGTCGGCTTTTTTGATTTTTCTATAAAAGATTATAAGAAGATACCTTTTAAAGAACAAATGGAAGTCCTTGCCCTTACCGGTGATATTTCTATTTATAAAGATGAGTATAAAATACATGCGCATGTGGTTTTAGGAAGAAGCGATGGTTCTGCGCATGGCGGCCATCTCATGAAAGCAATTGCCCACCCAACACTTGAAATAATTTTGAACGAATCCCCTGAGTATTTAAAGCGTGAGATGGATAAGGATTCAGGGATTCCGCTCATAAAAATATAAAATTAATTTTATGTCGAATAATAAAATGCCACCCGGCGCACCCGGAGGTTCTCCCCGCTGGACATCCAGCGCCAAATCCGGATTAGGAAAATCCTTTAATGGTTCATCCAACGTTATCTTTACTATAAGCCACGGTATTTTGGATGAAATATATTATCCCCGGGAAGATATCGCCAGTACCAGAGATATGGAATTTCTTGTTACGGATGGACAGGATTTTCTTTCAGAAGAAAAAAGAGACACCGATCATTCTATTCAATGGATTGAGGACGGCATTCCGGCTTTTAAAATTGTAAATACCTGCAAAGAAAAAAGATACACTATTGAAAAGGAAATCATAACCGACCCCTGGAGGGAAACCGTTTTGCAACGGGTACGTTTTAAAGTCAATAGAAAGGGCGATAAATCAAAGTATAAAATCTTTTTACTATTAGCTCCGCATCTTAACGATAAAGGAGGAAATAATGACGGGTGGGTAGCAGATTATAAAGGAATCCCCATGATGTTTGCCAATCGTGATGGTATTACGCTGGCTGTTGCCTGCTTCTATGCAGACTTTATTAAAAGATCCGTAGGTTATGTGGGCACTTCAGATGGATATACCGATATACAGCAGCATAAAAAGATGGAATGGCAATATTCCGAAGCTCACATCGGAAACGTAGCACTTACCGCTGAAATTGATATTTCAAAAACACAGGAATTCGTAATAGCCATCAGCTTTGGCGTAAAAGAAGAAGATGCAGCGCACCATGCGTGGTCAAGTTTATTGGATGGCTATGATACCGCCAGAGAGGAGTATATCAAGGGCTGGAAAAAATTTCAAGATAAGTTACGTAGTGTAAAATCAGATAAGAATTCAATTGGCAAAAATTATCGCACAAGCGCTGCAGTTTTAAACATACATCTGTCTAAAAAATTTCCCGGTGGTGTAGTAGCCAGTCTTTCCATACCGTGGGGAGAAGCAAAAGGGGATAGCGATAAAGCCGGCTATCACCTGGTGTGGCCGAGGGACTTGGTAGAGACTTCGGGTGGTTTTGTAGCTTTAGATTCAAAAGATGAAGCAATACAAATACTCAATTACCTGATGGCTACGCAGGAAGACATTGGCAAATGGAGCCAGAATATGTGGCTTGGTGGACAACCGAATTGGACGGGTTTGCAAATGGATGAAATTGCGTTGCCGATCGTTTTGGTAGATAAATGTTTTCATGATAAAAAAGCCAGTCCTGAAAGATTAAAAAGATATTGGCCGGGATTAAAAAAAGCGCTTTCGTTTTTAATCATTCACGGCCCTTATACTCAACAAGACAGGTGGGAAGAAGAACAAGGATTAACCGCCTTTACCTTAGCAACTGAAATAACCGCTTTGTTAAGCGCAGCACACCTTGCAGAAATAGATAAAGATGAGGAAATGGCAAAATATTGTCGCGAAACTGCTGATTACTGGAATGGACAAATTGAAAAATGGACCTACCTTACTGATACGCCACTTTCAAAAGAGGTGAGCGTAGATGGATATTATATGCGAATCAATAATACGCAACAACCGGCTGAAGAGGTAAAAGACAATGTGTTAAAAATAAAGAACCGCAACGATGACAATGGTAAAATGCACTTATGGGAATTGATTTGTGTAGATGCGCTTGCCCTGGTGAGATTTGGACTGCGCGCGGCTGATGACCCTAAAATATTGAACACCATAAAAGTAATTGATGCGAAATTAAAAGTAGATACGCCCAATGGCCCTTGCTGGCATCGCTATACAAATGATGGATATGGTGAGGATAAAAACGGAAATCCATTCTCAGGCGATGGCAAAGGAATAGGAAGAGCATGGCCATTATTAGCAGGCGAAAGAGCTCATTACGAAATAGCAGCCGGCAATATAGAATTCGCAAAAGAAATTCTAAAAGCCATAGACAAGTTTGCCAATAACGGGCTTCTTTCTGAACAAATATGGGATACAGACGATATTCCTGAAAAGGGATTATTTTTTGGCCAACATTCCGGATCAGCAATGCCCTTGGTATGGGCACATGCCGAATATATTAAATTGTGTAGTTCCATAAAAGAAAAGAAAATTTTTGACAGGTCAGACCATAATGTAGAAAGATATATTAAAAATAAAGCGACATCTCCTTTTGTGGTTTGGCGTTTTTTATGGCCCTGTAAAAATATTCCTAAGAATAAAAATCTTAGGATTGAACTGTTGGCAGCGGCAACAGTGCATTGGTCTTTAGACAACTGGAAAACAAGCCATGATACGGAAACCACGGATACCAAATTAGGTATTTACCTGGTGGACGTTGATTTAAAAAAATCCCAATCTGAGGCTATACAATTTACTTTTTTCTGGAAAAAAGCCAATCATTGGGAAAATAAAAATTACCAGGTTCCCATTTTAAAAAAATGATTTAAACCGAATGACTTTAGATGATACCAT
>DATKQQ010000303.1:0-29546 GCA_035532615.1 Hanamia sp. | reverse complement strand
GTCTATATGGGTTTATCACTAAAATTAAAAGTAGCTGTACAAAAGATATTTATACTGAGCAAGCGATTTTTTGGAGTGCCCACGTTTTTTCAATATGCCATGGCAGATGGTATTTTTGAACTATTGAAAAAAACAAGAACCGGAATAGAAAAAATAAAGTTTAAAGGAAAAACTGGCAGTTCGTCAGGCGATTTTCAACTAAGTTTGTTCCCTGAATAAATATTATAGGGAAACTCCGGTAAAACAGGAATGAATAAAAGTCATTAATGTTTTTTTCTTTTTTTAGGAGAATATGGTATAATATTGATGTTTTTTTGCAATGATATAGAACAAGATAGATACGAGCTTTATTATTCTTTTTCATCACACAAATGAATTTGCTTTATGATAAAAAAAATACTGTTGGTTTTATTGATTATTCTCATTGTAATACAATTTATAAAACCGAAAAAAAATATCAATCCCGGCGCAGAGCCTGCAGATATTTCTACACTGTACCCCGTTCCTGCAAATGTAGATTCGATACTCACTATAGCCTGTAAGGATTGCCATAGTAATAATACACGCTATCCCTGGTATAATAATTTTCAACCGGTAGCCTGGTTTTTAGCCAATCATATTAAAGATGGAAAAAGGTCTTTTAATTTTAATGAATTTGCAACTTATCCGGTGGCAACGCAATACGATAAAATACAAGAAATAAAAAAGCAAATTGATAAAGGCGATATGCCTCTTTCATCTTACAAAATTATTCATAGAGATGCCATATTAAGCGATGCAGAAAAAAATACGATTATTAGCTGGAGTGAGAAAATTCGTCAGCAAATGGAAGCAAAATATCCGAAAGACTCATTGATAAGAAAACGAAGACCTGCACCACCCGGTGCCGGTTAATATTTTTGCCGACAATGGTGTTCCTTTCAAAAATTATTTTCATTATATGATCTCATTATACTTTGCAAAGGGGTAAATTAGTGAGTTTTTTTAAGTTAAATAATTCGCTGTTTGTCCTTGATGCCGTCAATTGCCACTAACTTTAGTTAGTGGAATTATGGTCGGGTTTTCTGGCTTTAGCCAAAAGCTAAAAGGCCATAAATTGTAAAGAATCAATAGATTTTGGCTAAAGCCCTTAAAGATATTTCATCCATCCACGGGTTGAAACCCGTGGCAATTAAAATACTCTCGCCTTATACTTCAAACGGATAAATTTGTCAACTTTCCAGGTTAAATCATTCAGGGTTTTATCCCTTTCTGAGTACAATAGCATCAATGGATTTACATTTTTTTATTTCATAGTTAGTATTATGAATCAAATTTTTTCAATTGAAAGTGCGCAGTTTTTTACAGCAACTATTTTTCACGAATGTAAAACATGATTCCCAATGTAACCGGATACAAAAGAAACAGATTTTTGTAGCGCTGGTTTAAAGCATCCAAAGAAACAGATTGGCGTAATTTTTAAGTTTTACTATCCGAGCCCGATAAATAATTTCATCATTTAATCCAACCCATTCCTTTCAAATAACTAACCAGGCTGGAATCGTTTACCGACATAACAGGAAGCCAAAGCCCAAGACGTTCACGATTCCACCAAAGGCCATTGGGATTACCGGGCTTGGCAAAACTATAGCGATAGAGAACCGCCCGTATATAACGGGGAGGCTTGTGCGGAAAAGGGTTATTAGCAAACAAACCTACAGCGTTAGGATCATTATGAAGCAATTTCCATACGAGATTGAAAGTCCAGGTATATTCATCCGGGGAATCCATAGCAGCGAACCACATTTGCCAGTCTAAATGCAACTGGTAGGGGGCAATTTGCGGAGGCCTTTTGTTAAGGGCAACAGGCAGACCTCTGTAGATATAAGGTTTCCAGTTGGCGCTGCTATCCGGATTTTCATCCATCGTTCCTTCAAAAACCACGTTCATCCGTTCTTTCCCTACAGAACCAAAAGCCCCATAGGTATTTACGAGATCAAACGGATCGTAAGAAGTATTCATAATTTGTTCGGGAGACAGCATGTTCAATACCGGCTGAATACTGAGAATGGCTACCAGAGCCGTAACGATCCATGCTGTAGTTAACATAGGGCGCGATGGTACCGCATTTTCGTTGGCGGCTTTTGCTTTATTTACAAGTGCACGTGGAAGAATCTTCGACCAAAAGCCATCGTCGAAACAGGCCAACGCAGGGATGATAGTGAGCCAGTTTAAAAAAGATAAGTTACCGCTGAGGATAAGAGTTATTTGAAATAATAAGATTATTGATCCTGCGATATGGCGGGCAATTCGTGGCCAGAAAACGAACCAGGGTGCAACAAGCTCCGCCAGAAAATTGAACCAAACTCCGGTTTTCAATAACCATCGTGGTAAAAAATTAAACCATCTGCTTAAAGGTCCGGGAATAGGCTGAGTTTCGAAATGATAATACAATGCCGTTCCATTACGCCATACTTCATCACCACGAATTTTGATCAATCCCGAGCCAAGCATCATGCGAAAGATCAGCCAGCGAAATAAAACGATGATAGTGAAAGGAGTTGCTCTTTTGGGAAACGGACGCATGTCAAGCAAAGGACAAAGAAAAATAGCAAGAAAGCCCGTTTCGGTAAGTTGAATTTCCCAGCCATATCCATACCAGTCCTGGCCCACATGGACTATAGACATATAAAAAAACCAAAGTATCGTAAGTAGCGGCGCATTTGCATATCCTGCCACAACAACTAAAGAAAGCACAAATCCGATCCATGCCACAGTAAGAAGTGCCGTATCAGAATGAAAAAACCAAAAGAGAGAGGGAATGCGAATGAAACAGGCACTTGTTGATCCAAGTGCGGTTTTTACCTGATTCAAAAAAATATTTACAGGGGTAAGCCCGTCAGAACCGATGAGAGGAATGATTTCATTTACTGCCACAAGAAAAGCCACTGCATATACAATTCCCAGCAGACGAAGAATCATAAAACGGGTGAGCCAGTAGGTGGGCCGGGTAACTATTATATTTGTTACAGATGATGATTCGGTATGGAAGTTGTTTTCCATTTTTATATTCTTAATCCGGCATTTTCAATGTCTGGATTAAATTTGGTACAAGAAAGTTACCAAAGAGTTTTCAAATTTGCCATTACTTTAAAAATAAGCTTGATTTTTGCAACATCATAAAACATTTCTAAATAATCAAATTGAAAACAAAGTATGATGCCATCGTTGTCGGTTCAGGGCCCAACGGCTTTGCAGCAGCCATCACTTTGCAACGCGCAGGATTATCGACATTATTGATTGAAGGAAAAGAAACCCCAGGCGGTGGAGTACGTTCTGCCGAATTAACTCTCCCGGGTTTTATTCATGATGTTTGTTCTTCCGTTTATCCGCTTGGAGAAGATTCGCCTGTTTTTAAACAATTACATCTTGAACAATTTGGCCTGGAATACCTGAAGCCTGAATACGCAGTTGCCCATCCTTTTGTTGATGGCTCAGCAGCAATAATTCAATCTTCAATAGAAAAGACCGCAGCGCAATTCGGTGAAGACGCCGAAAATTATAAAAGGATTTTCTCACCTCTAATAGAAGAATGGCCATCCATTCGTTCCGCATTTGTAGGCCCGCTTCATGCAAGCGCTTATTCAAATGCAAAAGCAAAATTTGCTTACTATGCAATTAGCTCTGGCAGGCATTTTGCAAAACATCAGTTTACTACTAATAAGGCTCAATCTGCTTTTGCAGGCATGGCCGCGCATTCTATGCTACCATTGAATACTCTTACCTCTTCTTCGATTGCAATTGTTTTGAATGCGATGGCGCATATTAATGGATGGCCATTACCAAAAGGGGGTGCACAACAAATTACCAATGCTCTTGCTTCCTGTTTTAAAAATTTGGGTGGAGAAATTCAAACAGGTTTTATGGTGAATACTTTGCAACAATTGCCACCTTCCAAAGTTGTGTTGCTTGATATAACACCTGCACAACTGCTTTCCATCGCAGGTAATCAATTTTCTAAATTGTACAGTTGGCAGTTAAAGAGATATAAATATGGTGTAGGAGTATTTAAGATTGACTGGGCACTTTCTCAATCAGTTCCTTTTACAAACATTCAATGCGGAAAAGCTGCTACTATTCATATTGGCGGAAGCTTTCAGGAAATTTATAAAAGTGAGGAAATGATTTCAAAAGAACAACATGCGGAAAAACCTTTTGTCTTATTTGTACAACCCGGTGTTGTTGATAAATCACGAGCGCCCGATGGCAAACAAACTGCATGGGCTTATTGCCATGTTCCAAACGAATCAACATTAGATATGACTGATGCCATTGAAAGACAGGTGGAGCGTTTTGCGCCAGGTTTCAGAGATTGTATTCTTGCGCGGCATGCAATGAATACCCAAGATGTAGAAACGTATAATCCAAATTATATAGGAGGAGATATCAATGGCGGTGCGGCTATATTAAGTCAACTTTTTACCAGGCCTGTTTTAAGACTTTCACCCTATCGTACTTCTGCAAAAGGCGTTTACGTCTGTTCTTCATCAACTCCTCCGGGAGGTGGCGTACACGGAATTTGCGGGTACTATGCTGCTAAGCGCGCTTTAAAAGATTTGTTTGATATAAAGATTCCGTGGTTATAGAATCAACTGTTACTACTGCCGTCAGAATGTACAGAAATTCTGGCCGAAAAATCAATAACATTTTATGTTTATTCAATAAGGTACCAATTGTATCCATTTGCAGGTATGCTTACCTGTAACATCATATTTTTATTATCATTTAATTGATAAGTTTTTTGCCTTCCTTCCTTTTCGCTGACTTTAGCAAAGTGGGTTAACCCTGTATAATACAATGGTACTTTTATAGTTCGTGTTATTGCAACATCCAGTGGGTTATACACCATCAGCAAACCTTTTTCTTTCAGTTGAGGGTTTACATGCAATATCGCATCATAATCCCTTCCATCGGGCCGGCGGATATGTACGATATCAGAATTTAAAATAGCGCGGTATTTTTTATACCAGATCACTTCTTTTTTTACAAGCGCTTCAGTTGCCGGCGTGTCGAATAATCTTGGACCGCGATAACAAGCCTGCACTCCGCTTCCAAAGTTTTGCACCAGGTGTGCCTCATAATCTTTTAAATGTTCGGATAATGGCTCAATGGTAGCGGCTGCACCACCTCCATGATATTGTGTGAGCGGAACAAATGTCCAGCCCATACTTGGAGTTTTATTCCAGGTGCCGTCATAAATATTCTGTCTTTCGATAATTACCTGACGATCGCGTGGCAACGACCAATCAGTTTCCCGATAGCCCATTGCTATCTTATTGGTTCCATTTAAGAAATACCAATCCGGTGCATTGATGTAAATATCTTTTTCTCTCAATGCCCTATAAAATGAAATACTCAGCCACCATTGTTTCCATTGCGAATCGTAAATACCATCATGGCCGGGATGTGAAGTTGATGCGCAAATATCACCAGGGTATGGGCCGTCATGTTCCAATAAATCAAAACCGGTTTTTGCAATAAATGTTTTTAATTTTTTAAGATAAGCCAATCCCCATACACTTCCGAGACAAGGTGCATTTCCAAAAATAGCTCCGCCAGGTTTGCCGGTTATAGGATTGATCACATCATCTTTGGCATCAATGCTTCTGCTGGAAAACAGGGAATATCCGCCCATCTCTATCCCTTTACTGTGTGCATAATCCACTAATGATTTTATTTTTTCAATGTTGGCTTCAGTGGTATCCTCCATGTTCAGGCCGCTGCCAAAACTCAGTATGATCATTTCAAAACCTGTTGCTGCACATTGATCCACAGCGGCTTTTACAGTCTTAGGATCTGTAGAAGTCAGATGAAGAAAAATCGGATTTTCTGTAACCCACGGAGCCAGAATACGGTACATTTTTCGTTCCTCAAGCCCGCAACGTTCTTTATCATAACTGTCATACATCATCTCATACGTGTGAAAGGCTTCAAACTTTTGATGAGGTTCTAAACGATAAGCCGGTCCTATCGGCGGCTTGCTTTCCAGCAGACACGGTGTTTTTAAATTATAATTTACCTGTGAAGTATATAATGAATCTGGCAACCAATAAGTGCTATGGTCTGCATATTTGGATGTCATGCCTCCAAAAGAATAATCGCTTTGCACATTAATATGAGGAGTAGCCAAACGTCCATCGCCGCCAACCACTGATTCTTCTTCCACTACAGAAAGAATTTCATTTTTAAATGAATTGATGGTAATCTCTTTTCCTGAATTATTTTCAACAGTTATCCACTTGCTCATCAAAGGAATATTATCATAAATTTCATAATGGACTGCCACAATAATTCCCTCAGCTTTTTTTTCAGGCGGTTCAAAATAAAAAATAATTTCTTTTCCTTTTGGTGGCCACTGCTTGTTCAATAGCCAGCGCTTTGGTTTCCATGGAAATCGCGGTTGAATATTCCGTATTTTAAAATCTTTTAATTGAAAAGCATCCGGATCGGCGGTAAATTTTTTGAGCCAGTCATATTCCATATAAGCATATTCAAACTGTCCTCTTACACCACCAATATTATAATAGTTGCTATCAATTTCAATCTGCGCTTCGGGTTGAATAGCTCTTATCATTTCTTTAGGAGACATCAAATTGCGAAAACTAAAACAAGCAAAATAAGGCTGCACGTGAAACTCACGACTAATCAATCCGTTGGAAAGTATTAAATCTTTCCCGTTTTCGCTTTTAAATATAGAAGCAGTATCCTTAGCTTTCCCTAATATCCAATCTATTCTTCTATTACTATTTTCTTTTTGAATTTCCTTTACACAATAAGTTGGAAGTTGTTTGAATTTTTGTAAAAAAATATTTTGAGATATACCGGTTTTGATAAGTAAAACCGAAACAATGAAGCAAAATAATTTTTTCATTAAATAAGATTTATGCAGGATTCATGATTTTCATAAAATTATTTATTGAATGCTTTCGCGAACGGCATCTAAAAAACTTTCTTTAATTTTTTTTACAAAATTGCTTTCAGAGTTAGCCATTCTTTCCGGGTGCCATTGTACAAGCATAAGATATCCTTTCCCATGCGGTTCTCTCCTTTCCATTCCTTCAATTATCCCATCCGGCGATAAGGCGTTTACAACAAGCCCAAACCCTGGAATATCCACACTTTGATGATGAGCGCTGTTTATTCGTCCTCTCTCCTCACCCACTATTTTATATAAAAGAGAATTGGGGTCAATATCCACAAAATGTTCCCTGTCGTTTCCTTCTTTAAATGTTGCATGATTAAATTTTCCGAATGAAGGAATATCCGGTAGCAATACTCCGCTAAAATAAACATTTACAAATTGCAATCCCCTGCAAATCCCTAATAAAGGTTTTTGATTATCTTCTGTATGCTGCATTATCTTCCACTCAAATTCATCTCTCTTTTCATCAATATCATTTGGATCAGTGTAAGCAAGGAAACCAGGCTGATGATATAATTGGGGATTAATATCGCCACCACCTGTTAAGATGATTCCATCACATTTTTCTATTTCATTAATATTATTGAGGTGATAACTTAATTTAATTATTTCCACTCCAGGTGCTTCTTTTATCCAGTTTTCATAATTTTGATATTTAGAGCCTTCACTTATCCCGATAACAATTTTTTTCATTTTCATTTCTTTAATAATAAAATTAAGCGCTTTTTGCTAAACCCTTCCCATAAATGGATCGCTTTTGCTATGGCTACCTGTTTCAACACGACCAGCATATCTTTTTTCAAATAAATTATTGCCCTTTACTTTAATAGAAATATCGTACCAGTTAAAACTGCTTTTCAAATTAATAGCTTCTGACTTTTGTGTTTGATTCCTGTTCAGCAAAATAGTACGTCCGGCATTTTTGTATGCTTTGTCTTCTATATAAATTGTCTCATCACCTCCATTAAGATTAGCAAATGAAACAATAATATTTCCTGTTAATTTTTTTGATATTTTATCGCGCTCACATTCAAATTGTACACTGACAGCAGGATCATTTTTATCGCCGATAAATTCCCTGAAAAATCCATTGGGACCATACACTCTTAAATGATATAAATTATTCTCAAAATTTTCTATAAGCCACTGTGCATTTAAACTATCTCCTGCACGAACTGCATAAGACCACGCTTTCACCTCTTTATACATTTTTTGATTGTCCGCATTATTGGAAGCATATTTTCCCGGAGCATATACATTAAATGGTGAGCCTGCTGATTGTACACCGAACAATTCATTACCCGCTGAAAAAGCTATATCAAAAGTTTTTTTATCATCACTCAGTTTTCCATCTGCATGTAACTGATAAGGTAATGCGCAGGAATTTCTGATACCGGGTTCCTGGTGTGGGAGCAAAGGTGAATTATAAAAATTCTTTCGTAATTCCTTTATTTCTTCTTTATTCAACGCTCTAAAATCAGTAGGTAGTTTTTTAAATTTTGCATTATAAATTCCCTTCACAAAAGGATCGTATTTTATAAATTCAGGTAAAGCAATTTTTTCGCCGGTGTATGGTCTGAACGCCGAAGTAAGGTCGCCGGAAACTAAACGTCGCCAATCACTGATGTTGGTTTCTTTAATTTCTTTACCGGTCTTTTTTGCCAAAAACTTTTCCAAAAATTGCAATGCAGAAGTATGATCAAAGACCTGAGAATTAACCCAGCCACCGCGAGACCATGGTGAAGCGATTATCATAGGAACCCTGTAACCTAATCCCACAGGGCCTTCACGGGTATCATTCTTATTCAAATCTTTTCTGCTTAATTCTTCCTGTAGCGTTACATATTCAGGGGCAGTATCTATTCCATCAGAAACTTTTCCACTATCCGGGTCGTTTGGCTTAGGCGCAGTAAAAGGAGGAACATGATCGAAATAACCATCGTTTTCATCGTAATTTACAATGAAAATTGTCTTCTTCCACACCTCCGGATTTTTGGTTAAAATATCCAATACTTCAGAAACATACCAGGCACCAAACCACGGCGCACTGGGATGATCAGAAAAATATTGGGAAGCTACGAGCCAGGAAACAGTTGGCAATTTTCCATTGTTTACATCCTCTCTAAACTGATACAACACATCTCCTTTGGGTAATAAAATATTCCGCCCTGTTCCATTATCATCATAAGAAAACATTTCCATTTTATGAAAATCTGCTTCATTTACATTGGTAGTAAAAGCGTTTTTATGAAGGTCTTTTTCATAGCCAGATAACTTATCAAAATTTTCAGGAGACCACGTTACCAACTCTTTTTTATATTTCTCAAACTGTTGTTGTTTTTGATTGATTTTCTTTTCAATTTTTTTTGATTGGTTCTTATTGGCGCTTTTTAATCCTTTCTGCAACGCATTAATTTCTGCCGGTAATTCATCAGACCTTTTCTTTAAAAAATCATAATGCGCTTTATGAAAGCGGACATTATATTGACTGAACCATTCCAGGTTGTTGTCTGTAAAATTAGAGAGCCAGTCTTCAGCATCACCATCCAAATCGGATTGAACACTTATTTCATTTTGATACACACGCCAGGAAATCCCATTTTCTTCAAGCCTTTCAGGGAAAGTTTTCCAATTCGCTTCGATGTTATAATACAAATCAGAATTGTAAACATCAGCTTGTGCTCCGGGGTGTGCGCGGATTTTCCCTGTCCAGAAAAATGTACGGTTAGGAGTAGTTCCAGTAAGTGACGAGCAAAAGTTTTGATCACAAACTGTAAAGGCATCTGCCAAAGCATAATTAAACGAAATGTCTTTGCGGGTGTAATGTCCCATGGTCAAGGGCATATCTTTGTATTCTTTGCCGGGCTGTTTCGCTTCCAGCCATTTATCATATTTTCCATTGTTCCGGGCATCAGTTTGATCTTCCCATGAGTGAGGAAGACCGCCCATCCAGGTGGCTTTGGTGTCTTTTATGTTCAGTCGGAAAGGCACATATTTTTTCCCCTCATTATTGCTTTGCAACCATACAGGATCTTTTCCGGGCAAAGTAATTATTCGGGGATCATTAAATCCGCGCACCCCTTGCAACATTCCAAAGCAATGATCAAAAGACCTGTTTTCCTGCATTAGAAAAACAATATGCTCCGCGTCTTCAAAAGTAGTCCCAGGATCAGGATTGATGGCGATTGCTTTTTGAATAGAAGCCGGAAGACTGCTCCAAAGACTTGTACCACCCGCCAACAGTGAGGCTTTTTTTAAAAATTCTCTTCTTGTGTCCATGATAAAAAATATAAAATTTTGATCATTTAATTATTTTTTGCCAACTAATCATATACAGGCGATCGGATTAGCTCTGCATTCCATCAGGCTGAGAATGATAACCTCAAATCTGCCAGGCTCTGTCTGATTCGTTTCTTATCATAACCGAATACAAATTTCCTCTGTTAAAAGCAGATGGCCTTTCATTTATTTTAGTAACCGATGTATAGCCTGCATCATTAAACAATTTCTTTAATGATAAATAACTTATTGGATATGGAACCCAATGATTGGAAATTTCAGTATCATATTCCACTATCAAAAAACAACTTTTATTAGTAAGGTAGTTTTTCATTTTCCCAAGAAAACTTTTTTTATCTTTCACAAAGTGAAGCGAATTGGCCATTAGGATTCCATCAAGATTATAAAAAGGTAAAGTTGATTTTTCAAAATCAAATTCAACCAACTTTATAAAACCTCTTTTAAAAGAAGAAATATTTTTAAATGAAGAAATATTTTTATCAATAGCATAAATGATACTGTCTTCGTTCAATATACTTGCCAACGCATAAGAAAAAAGGCCTGAACCACAGCCCAAATCAGCCCAAACACTTTTTGTATTGCAGTTAATATTTTTATTTTGAAGTAATGTGATGGCTTGTTGTAATGTCATCTGTAAATCGTTTTTATATTAATGAATAAAAAAAAATAAATCAAATGAAGATATTCATAATCTTATTTGTTTCAGCAAAGAATAAATTTACAATATGGAATTTTGACCAAAGATTTCTTATCAAACCACATATCACTTTAAGTTATTGTAATAGCGAAAAAACAATAATTAATCCAAATACCTTCTTAAAATTATGTTTATAAATTGGTAAAGAATACGTGTTTTTTAAAGACCTTATGAATTAAACCATTCTTTTGCATCTATCCGTAAGAATAATTAATGTTCACCATACAACCAACTGACATAATTTTTTATCTTTAAGTTAAACTTGTTATCATGAAATTGAAATATTCATTTATCCATATTACTATTATTTTTTTGGTTTCATTGTTTAGCTTTTCAACCCTTAATGCTCAAAAAAAAATAGATGATTATAGTTCGCAATGGGAAAAAATGGGTCAGTTTCAGAAAAAAGGATTAACAAAGTCTGCTTTAGCAGAAGTTGAGAATATTTATAACGCAGCCAAAAAAAATAATAACGAGCCGCAAATAATAAAATCATTATTATTCAAAATCACACTTCAGCAAAATATTGTGGAAGATGCTTCCGTAAAAAGTATTGACTCGCTCGAGCGCGAAATTACTATTGCAAAAGAACCGGCAAAATCAATATTGCAAAGTATTACCGCGCAAATCTATTGGAATTATTTTCAGCAAAACAGGTATAAACTTTACCAGAGAACCAATACAGTAAATTTTGACAAAAAAGATATTGCCACCTGGACAGCTTACGACTTACAAAAAAAAATCGGTGAATTGTATATTGCTTCTTTAAAAGTTGAAAAACTTTTGCAACAAACCAACCTGGGTCCTTATGATGCCATTATTGAAAAAGGAAATGTTCGTTATTTGCGTCCTACACTTTTTGATCTATTGGCGCATCGCGCTTTGGATTATTTCAAAAACGACGAACGTGATATTACCCGCCCGGCTTATGCCTTTGAGATAAAAGCCGCAATTGCTTTTGCTCCCACGAGTGAATTTATAAGTGCAAAATTTATCACAAATGACCCTGTTTCTCTTCATCAAAAAGCATTGATTATTTTTCAAAAATTATTAGCGTTTCATTTGAATGATGAAAATTCTGATCCGCTAATTGATGCAGATATCGAGAGAATCAATTTTGTAAATCAATATGGCGTAATGCCAAATAAAGATGATCTCTATCTAGATGCATTAAAAAATATCAGTAAAAATTATGCAAACAATCCTGCCTCCACTCAAGCCAAATTTTTAATCGCACAAACAGTCTACAACAAAGCGATAGAAGCCAACAGGAATAAAACTCCTGATTCCATTTATACAGTTATTAAAGCAAAAAAAATTTTGGAAAATATTGTTAAAATATTTCCTGAAAGTGAAGGGGGCATCAATGCACAAAATCTTTTGACAACTATTTTACATCCTTCTATCAATTTAACTTCCGAAAAAGTAAATGTTCCGGGAGAACCTTTTCGGACATTAGTTACCTATAAAAATTTTAATACCATTTATTTCAGGATCATTTCATTAACTCATGATCTTAAAAAATATCTTGCTAAGAACAACGGCAATGACGATGTATTTACAAAATTAACTTCTCAAAAAAATATCACAACATGGAAACAGGATTTGCCAAATACTGATGATTACTTGTCTCATTCGGTAGAGGTAAAAATAGATGCTCTACCTGTTGGCGAATATGTATTAATTGGTAGCGCAGATGAGGATTTCAGCCTCAATAAAAATCCCCTTGCTGCTCAATATTTTTATGTTTCGGATATTAGTTTTATTAATAGCGGTTTACAATATTTTATCCTGGACCGTACTACAGGAGAACCTCTGAGCGATGCAAAGGTGCAGGTATGGAATCAGAAATATGATAATTCTATGCGCGGATACCACTTGATAAAAATGGAATCACTAACTGTCGATAAGAATGGATATTTTAAATTATCCAAACCTAAAAAAAATGATGAAAGCAGAAATATAAGACTCGATATTACTTATAAAAATGATCATTTATTTTTGGATGATTATCAATATGTTTTTTATAATAGTTATAATAACAATGAAGATGAAGATGATGATCATGAGAATCAAAAAGATTATGATGAGGACAATGCCAAAATATTTTTATTTACCGACAGAAGTATTTATCGTCCCGGGCAAACAGTCTATTATAAAGGAATAGGCGTTACCAAAGATTGGAAAACAAAAAAACCAATTCTCTTTCAATCAAAAGATTCTTTGAATATTATTTTCTCTGATGCCAACAATCAAAAAATTGATTCAGTAAAAGTGTTACTAAATGATTTCGGTTCCTTCCACGGGAAATTTAAAATTCCGGAAAATAAATTGAATGGAGAATTCTCAATAGATGTTGATGATTATAATAATTCTTCTGTTTCTTTTTCTGTAGAAGAATATAAACGCCCGGAATTTTACACTGAGTTTGAAAAAGTAAAAGGAAGTTTTCGTGTAGGAAATACCGTTAGTATTACGGGTTTTGCAAAAGCCTATGCCGGAAATAATATTGATGGTGCCAAAGTTTCTTACAGGGTTACAAGAGCTGCCAGGTTTCTTTACCCATGGATGTTTTGGAGAACGATAATCCCTCAAACGCAAACATTTGAAATTACTAATGGAGAAATTACAACAGATGCTGATGGAAAATTTCGAATAAAATTTGTCGCCATTCCTGATTTGTCACTTGATCCAAAAACTGACCCTGTTTTTGATTATAAAATAGAAGCCGATGTTACTGACATCAACGGAGAAACAAGAAGTGCTGACATCACAGTTCCGATTGGTTATAAAGCTTTGAATCTTCAGATCACTTTACCACAGGGAGATGTAATAAATATTGACAGTCTGAAAAAAATTTTTGTAAGCAGTAAAAATTTAAGCGGCGAACCGGAAACTATGAAAGCAGATGTAAAAATTTATAAACTGCAAACGCCTGAAAGATTGATTCGCCAAAGATTGTGGAATGAACCAGATGAATTTATTTATTCAAAAAAGGAATATATCCAATACTTTCCACATGATGAATATAAAGATGAATTGCAAAAACAATCGTGGCCCAAAAGTGAATTGATTTACGAAAAAAATGATTCGACAAATTCACAATTCACCATTCAACATTCACCACTCACGAAAGGTTGGTATGTAGTAGAAGCAACCGCAAAAGACAGATACGGGCAGGAGGTGAAAGATGTAAAATATTTCCAGGTGTATGATAACAAGTCTTCATCATTGCCTGTGACAGCTTATATATGGAATTACTCGGAAGTAAATTATGCTGAGCCGGGAGATACTGCCCGTATTATAACAGGTTCTTCTGCGAGTAATGTTTTTTTAATTGAACAAAGAAATAATGGTAATGCACAAACGAAAATTGAAAATGATGATTTCAGCCATATTGCCATTAACAATAAGATTGAGCTTGATTTTAAAATTTCAGAGGACGACCGCGGTGGTTTTGGAGTGAACGAGTTTTTTGTAAAAGACAATCGCTTTTATACTGTTTCCAATAATATTTATGTTCCGTGGAGTAATAAAAAATTAAACATTTCTTTTGATACTTACCGGGATAAAACACTGCCAGGAAGTCAAGAAAAATGGAAGGTAACCATAACTGGAAATAAAGGACAAAAAGCCGCCGCGGAAATGCTGGCAAGTATGTACGACGCATCGCTCGACCAATTTAAACCACATTCTTGGAGTAGTTTGAGCAGTATCTGGCCAAATTATTCAGGTTACAACAGTTGGCAGGCTCAGCAAAATTTTACCACCGTAAATTCTTTCGAAAAATACTGGAGTGAAAAATATATTCCGCAGAAAGAAAAAAAATATGATGTGTTGAATTATTTACCTGCTTATTATAACAATTATGGGAATATTAGAATTAGGGGAATTAGTACAATAGCCAATAAGATGGCTGCTCCGTCAATGATGAAAGAGGAAAGTTTAAATGAGGTCGTTGTGGGATATGGTACTCAAAAAAAGGGCCCGCTGACTGTTAGTGATAGCGCTAGTACTAATTTAAATTTTGAAACGAAAAACATGGGTCCTAAAATTGACCAATCTCAAATACAAATCCGAAAAAACTTCAACGAAACCGCTTTCTTCTTTCCTGATTTACGAACAGACAAAGATGGTAACGTCTCATTCAGTTTTACCATGCCGGAAGCACTTACCCAGTGGAAGTTGATGACAATGGCACATACGAAAGATCTGGCAAGCGGCTATGCCCAAAAAACAGTAATTACACAAAAAGATTTAATGGTGCAGCCCAATGCGCCGCGTTTTTTACGCGAGGGAGATAAGATGATATTTAGTGCTAAAATCGTCAACCTCGGCGATAAAGATGTAAGTGGACAAGCGGAACTTCAATTATTAAATGCATCCACTATGAATTCTGTGGATGATTGGTTTAAAAATAACAATCCGGTACAAAATTTTAAGGCTGCTGCAGGGCAAAGTATCCTTGTAAATTTTCCGATAGAAATACCTGATAATTTTAATGATGCCATTGTTTATAAAATAATTGCAAAAGCCGGAAACCTGAGCGATGGCGAAGAGGTTGCAATTCCTGTAGTTACTAATCGAATGCTAGTAACAGAAACATTGCCTTTGCCAATGCGAGGTGATGGAACGAAAGATTTTAAATTTGAGAAATTACTTAATTCTGCAAACTCCAAAACTCTTACCAATTACGGATTGACAGTTGAATACACAACCAATCCGGCATGGTACGCTGTTCAGGCGTTGCCTTATTTAATGGAATATCCTTATGAATGTGCGGAGCAAACCT
The DNA here is from genome assembly GCA_035532615.1 of Hanamia sp. Taxonomy (GTDB): domain Bacteria; phylum Bacteroidota; class Bacteroidia; order Chitinophagales; family Chitinophagaceae; genus Ginsengibacter. The sequence continues at coordinate 13,796 of DATKQQ010000303.1, read as the reverse complement.
TTAATCGTTTTTATGCAAATGCATTAGCACAAAAGATCGTCAGTTCTTCGCCTAAAATAAAAGCTGTTTTTGAAAAGTGGGCTTCACCCCCCACCCCTCTCCCCGGGGTGGAGAGGGATGAGGTCGATACATCCGCATTGCTTTCAAATCTTCAAAAAAATGAAGAATTAAAATCTGTTTTATTAGAAGAAACTCCATGGGTATTGCAGGCGAAAAACGAAGAACAACAAAAGAAAAATATCGCTTTGCTTTTTGATATGGTAAAAATGAGTTTGCAGTTAGAATCAGCTATTGATAAATTAAAAGATATGCAATCATCCAATGGCGGCTTTGTGTGGTTCAAGGGTGGCCCGGATAATCGCTATATGACTCAATATATTGTCACAGGAATAGGGCATTTGAAAAAACTAAATGCATATCCTGAAGAACAAAAAAATCAGTTGAAATCTATTCTGGATCAAGCCATACCTTACCTTGATATAATGCTTAAAAGAGATTATGATGATCTGATAAAATTTAAAACAAAACTCAACCAGGACAATCTTTCAAATATCGCTATTCAGTATTTATACATGCGCAGTTTTTTCCCGGAATATCCTATTGCCAAAGAAACACAAATTGCCTATAGCTATTACCGTGATCAGTCAAAAAAATATTGGCTCAATCATAATAAATATATGCAGGGAATGATTGCATTAGCGCTTTACAGAACAGGTGAAACAACAATTGCAAAAGCAATTATTAAATCATTAAAAGAAAATTCAATCAACAATCCGGAATTGGGAATGTATTGGAAAGAATGGGACAAACACGGATATTGGTGGTACCAGGCTCCGATTGAATCCCAGTCATTAATGATAGAAGCTTTTTCTGAAATTGATAATGATCCAAAAACACTTGGGGGTTTAAAAACCTGGTTATTGAAAAACAAACAGATCAATAATTGGGGAACCACCAAAGCTACAGCAGATGCCTGCTATGCGCTTTTATTACAGGGAGCCAGCTGGCTTTCTGAAGAAAAAAATGTGACTATCAAACTTGGCCCTACCACAATTAGCAGCAAAGATGAAAGACAAGAAGCAGGTACCGGATATTTTAAACGCAGAATAGATGGCGACAAAGTAAAACCCGAAATGGGAAATATAAAAGTTACTATTTCTTCCCCAATTAGCCAATCAACCAATCAACCAATTAACGACATGCCTTCCTGGGGCTCTGTCTATTGGCAATATTTTGAAAATCTTGATAAAATCACTTTTTCAGAAACCCCATTACAACTTTCTAAAAAATTATTTATTGAAAAGAATACAGATAATGGACCTGTTCTTATTCCTGTAAATGATGGAGATAAATTGCACATCGGCGATAAAGTAAAAGTTCGCATTGAACTAAGAGTTGACCGCGATATGGAATATGTACACATGAAAGATATGCGCGCATCATGTATGGAACCAACCAATGTGATCAGTCAATATAAGTACCAGGACGGACTTGGCTATTATGAAACTACAAAAGATGTAAGTACTAATTTCTTTTTCGATCATCTGAACAAAGGAATTTACGTTTTTGAATATCCAATGTTTGTAACTCATGCCGGAAATTTCAGCAATGGAATTACAACAATTCAATGTATGTATGCACCGGAATTTACAGCACATAGTGAGGGAGTAAGAGTGAATGTGGAATAAAATAAAGTTACCAACCTGTTAATAGGTTGGCAACTTTTATTAAAAAACTTTCGGAAAAATTTTTACTTATAGGCAATAAATTTTTGTTCGGCCCTTACTATTTTTTCAAAGAAGTTTTTAAAAGCTACATAATCTCCCGGTAAAATTTGCTGTTCTCTTCCATCAGAAAATTTCCTTGTAACAATGAGTTCTCCCGGTGATTTCAGGTTATACTTTATAGAATATTTCAAGTCTTTAAAAGATAACGTTTCGCCCTTTGGCAATTCCACAAACTTCCTTCCCGCGGGTGCTGTTATATTTACTGTGGTCTCATAATCATCAGCATTTTCATAGTTCCAGTATTCGATAGGATATATTCTTTTATCTGCAGAAAAATTATTTAATGAAGCCACTATATCAGGATATACGATTTTAAAAGTCTTCAAGCTTCCTATCTCAGCGACTTCATTTTCTACCTGGTAGCTGTAGGAATATGTTACTGAATCATTAAGCTTTGAAAGATTACCAAAACTAACATCTTCTAAACGCACATTATTTTTATATGAACCTGCTGTACTCTTCTCCATTTCCTGCATTTCTTTATCATGATCAAGGTTTCCATAAGTTCCTCTGACGTCAGATGTAAATGCACCATATTTAACCGTATTAATTTTTACATTCATGTTATCTTCATCAGGTTTCATTTCGATTACTCTTTTGATTACATCTTTGACCCGATCAGTCGATTTCAAATGTATCAAAGCCGCGTTTTCAGTTACTGACCTGTAAGGGATTTCAAGTGCAATAGCACCATTCAAAACGTTGGGCAGGCTTGTAAAGGGTAAATAATTATCCGTTAATTCAATGTAATAACTTTTATTATCCAATACGGCTTTGGCAATGCAATGATTAAATTCGACAGATGGTAATAAAATATCTTTCTGACCATTATCCCTGGTATCAACCAAAACCATTTGAGCATTAATACCCGCCATACGTGCCAGTGTTACAAACAAATTAGAAAGATCTTTGCAATCACCAAGACGCGTAGTTAAAGTAGTTGAAGCTCTCTGAGGTACAAATGCGCTTTGCCGGAAAGAGACTGAGCTATATCTGATATTGGATTCGATATAATCATAAATAATCTTTGCTTTTTCAAACTGGGACATTGATTTCTTTGTATCGGGAAACAATTTTTTATACAAAGCCAGTATTTCAAAATCTTCTTCTGATTTATTATTGCTTATATCACTGTACCAGTTCGCTATTTCGTTCCAGGAAGGAATCGTTGACAGGTGCAAAACATTTCCTATATCAGTTGACAAGGGCATCAAAGGTTCATCTTTTAGAGGTTCCTGATTCACAACCTCCCAGCTATACAATTTAAAATTTTCAATATTTTTAATTACGGGCTGTATGTGGGAATTTGAAAAAATGTAATTTATTTTCTGTGTTTCGGGAATCAATAGATTGTACTTTGTATCGGCGGAATAGATTTGTGAGCTAAAATAATATTTATCCCAAAATTCTTTTTCAAACCTCCCGTAAACATAACTTTGCAGTCGGTATTTGAGAACAATAATATCGCCAGCCTGCAGGTTGGTAAACACAATATCATTATCATTTCTATCACCGTCAATTTTCGTCTGGTCGGGTTTAATGATCTCCGCCTTTTCTATAAGTAAGTTTTGGGAATTATTATACCCGATAGAAGTTTCCTTATATCTTTCGACCCCTTTATCATTGGTAATTTTTATGATAATGGTACTGTATTCCTCATTTGCTCCATCCGGATAAACAACCATATTCTTTTGGTTAAGGATGTAATAATATCCATAATCAGTATTTTTTGCTTTTGTCGTGTCATCTTCTTTTATCACTTTATCAACATCAACTTCCGGAAACAATTTATAGATGTCGGGCTTATTGTTGAGCTTCCTTATTTTACTGATTATATCGTATTGATTGGGATCAAATTTCAGCGATTGATTGTAAGCTTCAAGTGCTCCGGCAACATCATTCTCCTGGCTTTTAATGTCGCCCAATTGTTCCCAATAATTTTCATCGTAGGGAGAGAGAGCCAACGATTGAGTAATATAATCCTGGGCTTTATCATACTTTTTAGCAGAAAAATAATATTGTGATAAATTGTAAAATCCGGTGGGGGAATAAGGAAAATCTTTTGCCAGTTTTTCTTTTATATCCAATCCCTTCCTGGTATCTCCCTGTTCAATAAGGATATCTGCATATTTGGAAAAAGTATCATAGTTATAATTGTTTTTCATGTATTTTTCATACAGTTTCAAAGCGCCTTTATTGTCTTTATCCACATCTTTTTTAATGTTATACATTATAGTTAGCAGTTTTATATTTTCAGGATATTTATCGTAAAGTTTTTTGACAACGTTTACTAATTCATCATATTTTTTATCCTTTATTAAAAGAAGTATATGAAAACCTGCAGTAGTTTCATTTTCTCCGTGAAGGGCTATTCTTTTCTCCAGGGCTGCTTCACAATCTTCATATTTTTCATTATTATACAATTCTTTTATGTTGAGGTCCATTACGAAAGCACTTTCGGGATCTGATTGTTTTATTTTTTCGAGTTCTTCAAGAAATAAAGTATTGTTCTTTTGTTCCTGAAGTATCTCAAGCATTTTCATTCTTAGCAAAGAATTTTGGGGCGATTGTGCCAGAGCCTTACTAATAACATCCCTTGCATCCAAAAGTCTTCCTCCTCTTAAGTAGCAGTCGGCGAGTAATAAATAATTAACGGGATTGCCAGGCTGATGCTCCGTTTTATCTTTAAAATATTGTTCTGCAAATTGAGGAATTAGTTCATATTTGGTATGACTGTTGAGTTTTTTAGGATATGGTGCATAGGCAGAAGATCCGGTGATGTTAGCAATAGGCCGGTAATTCTTATCAGTAAACCGCAAAGAAAATTTCGGATAAGATAAGTCGGTAAAACCCAGTTGAATCAATACACGGTTTACTCCTTTTTTTAAATGATACCTGACCGAATAGTTGTCTAATTCTGTGTTACGCGATTTTGAATCGGAAATAACAAGTTCATCATTAATCCAGGCTTTAATGGTTCCCGAGCAACCTATATTGCATAATACAGTTTGGTCTATGGGAGAATTCACAAAACTTTGCGCATATACAATAGCGGTGTTTTTATTAAATTGATAAATCACAGGCGTCCATCCTCCATTATCTTCACTGGGAGGTGTAAACCATTTTACATCTGCATTTGTCAGAGATTTAAAAACCGCATTTGGTTCAGGGTGTTCCAATGGCCCATAGTCTTTATAAAAACCGCTTCCAGACAAATTTTCAAAAGGGCCGGCAAATTGCCAGTCTGCTATATTGCCGACGGCTTTATAATATTGATTTGCTTTATCAAATTCATCTGAATAAAGCAAATGCATACCTTTCTGATAATTGGCCGCCGCTACCAGCGTGCCTGGTGCATTAGGGTCATTTATCAATGCATCCATAAGATTTAATTCATTTTCAGCACTTTTTTTCCCATAATCACCCAGAACAGCTTTATTAAACCATAGTGCATATATATAAGGATAGGGATCAGCACTTTTTTTATAAAAAGATTCGGGAAAATCAGTTGTCTCATCTTCCTTTTCGTTATAAGTTTTTAAGTACAGATTAGTAATATAAGCGTCCTGAGATGTATTTGAGTCTATCATAGCTTTTTGAAGAAAAGCTTCAGCATTAGCTCTTTCGTTTTTACTCAGGCAGTCCCACGCTTTTTCATAATAATTAGTTTGAGTGTACGATTTAAAACTGAACAGCACTAAAACGCAGATAAAAAGTTTTTTCATTGAGGTAATTTTGGTAATATATTTTCAAACGCTAAAAATAAAAGAATAGTTTAAAAAAGGAAGAAATTTTTTAAAAAATATAAAATCCCTTTGAGAGACTTTATCTTTGCCGACCTTTAAAGAAAGTACCATTTTTTTTAGCACAAGACTTTGAAAAACTAAAAATAATAATCATAAATGTACAGGACACACACATGCGGAGAACTACGCCTCAATGATCTTAAGAAAGAAATCCAATTAGCCGGATGGGTGCAAACTATCAGAAAATTTGGAAGTATTACTTTCATTGATTTACGCGACAGGTATGGAATTACGCAATTGCTTTTTAATGAAAAACTTACTGAACAATTAGATACAAATCCTTTGGGAAGAGAATTTGTGATACAGGTAAAAGGAATGGTTTCTGAAAGAAGCAATAAAAATCCCAATATCCCGTCTGGAGATATAGAAATCTTAGTTTCAGAATTTAAAATTTTAAACAAATCTGCTGTTCCTCCATTTACTATACAGGATGAAACAGATGGGGGCGATGATATCCGGATGAAATATCGTTTTTTGGATCTGAGAAGAAATGTTGTTAAGAAAAACATTGAATTGCGCTACGCGGTAAATCGAGCCACAAGAAATTATTTGCATCAAAATAATTTCATAGATATTGAAACTCCTTTTCTAATAAAATCCACACCTGAAGGCGCAAGGGATTTTGTAGTGCCAAGCAGGATGAATCCCGGTGAATTTTATGCCTTGCCCCAATCGCCGCAAACATTTAAGCAATTGCTGATGGTGAGTGGTTACGATCGTTATTATCAAATCGTAAAATGTTTTCGTGATGAAGACCTTCGGGCCGACAGGCAACCGGAATTTACCCAAATAGATTGTGAAATGTCTTTTGTAGAACAGGAAGATATTTTGCGAATGTTTGAAGGATTGATAAAATATATTTTTAAAGAAGTAAAAGATATTGATTACAAAAAACCCGTAGAAAGAATGAGTTGGGAAGATGCCATGTGGAATTATGGCAATGATAAACCAGATATTCGATTTGAGATGAAGATAAAGAATCTGAAATCTGAAAATAAAATTTTTCTTGAAACATTGAAGAACACTGAATTTGCAGTATTCAATGACGCTGAAACAATCGTGGCTATTTCTGTTCCCGGTTGCAGCGATTATTCAAGAAAGCAAACCGATGAATTAGTAGAATGGGTAAAACGCCCGCAAATAGGCATGAAAGGACTGGCCTTTATTAAAGTTCTGTCTGCTGAACAGGCTGGAAATACAGATAGCACTCTGAAAAGTAGTTTTGATAAATTTTTCAATGAAGAACAATTAAAAGACTTCGCTTCCTTCTGCGATTCAAAAACAGGAGATCTTATTTTAATTCTTGCCGGGAAGGAAGAACGCACGAGAAAAGCTATCAGCGATTTACGTTTATATATGGCCGATAGATTAGGTTTGCGCAAGGCAGATGAATTCAAATTATTGTGGGTTACTGATTTTCCTTTGTTTGAATATGACGAAGAAAGCCACAGATGGGTAGCACGTCATCATCCGTTTACGTCACCTAAACCGGAAGATATCAAAGTGATGATCAATAATAACCCTTTAATAGAAAATGCAGAGAAATACCTGGAACATTCCTATTCAAAAATCAAAGCCAATGCTTATGATATGGTTTTAAACGGCAATGAAATAGGTGGTGGTTCCATACGAATTTTTCAAAGAGATTTACAGGAAAAAATGTTTGCTGCATTGGGAATGAGTAAAGAAGAAGCTAATCATAAATTTGGTTTTCTTTTGGGTGCATTTGAATACGGCGCTCCGCCGCATGGCGGTATCGCTTTTGGCTTCGACAGGCTTTGCGCTATTCTTGGCGGCAGCGAATCTATCCGCGATTTTATTGCCTTTCCCAAAAATAACAGTGGGAGAGATGTGATGATTGACGCACCTTCTACAATTGATGCGAAACAGTTTGAAGAATTGCAGATTAGACTCGATTTGAAATGATTAGAATTGTTTTATCTTTATACTAATTTAAAAAATAAGAACTGCCGATTTCAGAATTAACGATTTACGATTTTTGAAAGATAAGAGTAAGCTTTGCAGGAATTGCAGTTCAATAATTAAACTTTTTTAAAAAAAAATTATTAAGAAAATTGCAAAATATGAAAGAAATTACATTTATAGTTAAGGAAGCAGACGAAGGCGGATATTATGCCGAATCTGTCGGAATGGGATTTTTTGCAGAAGGAGAAACTATTGATGAACTAAAGGAAAATATAAAAAGTGGCATTGATTGTTATTTTGAAAAAAAGGAAGATACATCCCCGGAAGTTATATTTAATTAATCGCATAAAAGAAGGTATTGGATCATTTGCATATATAATTTTATTTTGGTTAAGGATGAAGATATAAAATCAGTTAAGTTTCTTTCAGAGTTAATTCCGGAATAAATTATTAAAAAATTACCGGAGTTTTGTAATTAATTTTATTCAAATGGATATCCAAATTCCGTCGCATACATTACAAAGAGCAGAAGAACGCGGCGCTACCAAGGCAGAGATAATAGAAGTAATAGAAACCGGAACAAGTATTTTATCGAAATATGGCAGGTTAGCAAAATCAAAAGTATTCCCGTTTGATAATTTTAGAATTAAGAAATTTTATGATGAAAAAAAAATTGAAGTTTATTATATGATTGAGGATCAAAATATAATTACAGTAACAGTCTATGTTTTTTACGGAAAATTTTAAATAATGACAATACAATACGATAGTAAAACTGATCTTTTATATTTAATGATTGAATCTGCAATTAAAGGAGAAATAATTAATAAAAGAGTTTCTGATGAAATGGTTTTAGATATTGGAGAAAATGATAAAATTATGGGCATTGAAATAGTGAATGCATCTAAGCACGTAAACCTTGAAAAGCTGATTCCCGTTGAATTTCAATCTTCCTTATGACAAAAATCATCTTTTATTATCTGAATATTAAGAAAACTGTTTTACCTGGATGACTATGAATTTTTCATAAACTGATTTCTGCATTTTCACTTTCTCTAAACGTTTTCTTTTCTTAACTTTTCAGCATAATTAATTTCATTGTGTTTCATAAATATTTTTGCTTTCTTTTTCTTTTGTTATTTTCTTTCCAAAATTCATCAGCACAATATGATGTACAACTTTATACACCCTATACCACTAATATACAAAGGGCAAAGCTCAAAGAAAGGCTCATAAAAAATTCTATTACTCACAATCTATTATTACCCCTCACCGATTCTACGGAAGAGAACTGGCAGGATGCCTTTGACGCTATGGAAGTGATGGAATATAATACTCCATTTACGAGAAGTAAAATTCATACCGCATTCGATAGCGTAGAAAAAAGAAGCATCTCTTTTCAAAGAGCTTTGCTGGAAGTGGCTTACACTAATTATCCGGGGCAATTCCATTTACAAACTGAATATTTATTAAACCAAACATTGGATCCAAAAATATTTGCAATGTGTGCTGAATATTTGATTCAAAATAAAAAAGATAGTGTATTAAAAAATAGGATTTCAACAAAGCTTTTTAAAAAATTTGGAGATAGTGCTTTTATAAATCCGGTTTTAATCATCTTGCAAAACAGGTTACAAAAACCGAAGATGAATAAAGGAATTTCTTCTGAGGAAGTATTAAAAGAGATTTTAAATAAAAATTTTCTCCCCAATCAAATAGTGATGTATAGCTTTCAAAGAAAGGATAGGGATTATCCGGGAATGGTTTTGATAAGAAATGGAGATGGGGATTTTATTAAAGATTCTTTGGGGAATATTTTTCATATCCCACAGCTTGCACGTAGCATCACCAACCTTCCGGGTTATTTAAGAAATGGGAATACACCTCAGGGAATTTACAGGATGTATGGATTTGGAGTTTCTATGAGTAATTTTATCGGGCCTACAGCCAATGTGCAAATGGGAATGCCAGTAGAATTGAGTTTACAGAAATTTTTTGACGACAGTACGATTTCAGATACTACATGGACAATAAACTGGTATCAAAAATTGATTCCCAATAAATTGAAAAATTATTTTCCTTTATATGAATCTTACTATGCAGGACTTATAGGTAGAAGTGATATTATTGCGCACGGCACTACTATTGATCCGGCCTTTTATTTTGGAAAACCTTATTATCCATTAACACCTACAGAAGGATGCCTCTGTACCAAAGAAATATGGAATGGAAACAGAGTAGAAAGTGATCAGCAAAAATTAGTAAACGGTTTGCTAAAGGCCGGTGGTGCCAATGGATACTGCGTAGTTATTGAAATTGACAATAAACATGCTCCTGTAACAATTAAAGATATTATTAATTATTTACCAAAATGATAGGATAAATAGTTTTTAAATTTGCGAATGTAGATTTTAGGTAATCAGTCAATTGTAAAAATTATTCTAACCATTTACCATTAACGAATTGATTTCAACTCCATTAGCAGAAAGGCTTCGACCGAAAACTTTAAAGGAACTTATAGGACAGGAACATCTTACTGGTAAAGGAAGCATTTTGCGTATTGCGCTTGAGAATAACAAGATCCCTTCCATGATTTTGTGGGGACCGCCGGGAGTAGGCAAAACCACAATTGCTAATATTATTGCGCACACTTTAGAGGTTCCTTTTTATACTTTAAGCGCTATTTCTTCAGGCGTAAAAGAAGTACGTGAGGTAATAGAAAAAGCAAAGCACGAACAAAATGCCATATTATTTATAGATGAAATTCATCGTTTTAATAAAGGTCAGCAGGATGCTTTATTGGGCGCTGTGGAAAAAGGAATTGTAACTCTAATAGGAGCCACCACAGAAAATCCTTCTTTTGAAGTGAATAGTGCATTACTAAGCCGTTGCCAGGTTTATATTTTGAAACCATTAGATAAAAATGAATTAACCGGATTAATAAATCATGCAATAAAAGTAGATGTCTTTTTATCAAAACAAAACATAGAAATAAAAGAACCCGAAGCATTAATTAATTTATCAGGAGGAGATGCCAGGAGGTTATTAAACCTTCTTGAGTTGTCTGTTAATCAACTTTCTTCAAACAAAAATTCTAAAGAAAGTATGGTAATCACTGATGATGTGGTAATAAATGCAGCTCAACAAAAAATAGTGCTTTATGATAAAAAAGGCGAACAGCATTATGATATTATTTCAGCATTTATAAAATCCATTCGTGGCAGCGATCCTAATGCTGCGGTATATTGGATGGCACGAATGATTGAAGGTGGGGAAGATGTAAAATTCATTGCAAGAAGAATGGTAATATTGGCGAGCGAAGATATTGGAAATGCCAACCCGACTGCATTGGTCTTAGCTACCAATACTTTTCAGGCAGTAAATATGATTGGCTATCCTGAAGCTAACATTATCTTATCGCAATGTGCTACTTATCTTGCTTCTTCGCCTAAAAGCAATGCGAGCGTGGAAGCAATTGGTAAAGCGCAATCACTGGTAAAACAATATGGCGATCTGCCTGTTCCTCTGTCTATAAGAAATGCACCGACAAAATTGATGAAGGATTTGGATTATGGAAAAAATTATCAATATGCACATAACTTTGAAAACAATTTTGTAAATATGGAATTTCTTCCGGAGGAAATTAAGAATACTTTATTATACAATCCCGGAAAAAATGCAAGAGAAGAGGAATTGAGGAAGTTTTTAAAAATAAGATGGAAAGAAAAATATGGGTATTAGAAAGAAATGAAAAATAAGAAATAAAAAAGTGCCTACATAACTATGCAACGTTTCTTTTAAATTAGTTGTCAGTACAAAAAACATGTATCATGAAAGCGCTTAAATTACTTTTATCATTTTTATTTTTGATGGGGTTTATGAGTTGTAAAAAAGACACTTCAAACTCCCAAACTATTAATATTCCAAATGGCGACTTTGAGTATTGGGATGGGAACGGTTTGCTTGTTTGGCAAACAAATAGTTGCATACCTTGTGTGCCTCAATTCCAAACTTATATTGTACAAAAAACAACTGACGCTTATAGTGGAAAATTTGCTGCAAAGTTTGTTTATAACAACGTTTATAAAAGCTGGGCCTACAATAAATTTCCAATTACTATCCATCCATCTATGTTGACTGGCTATGTAAAATCAAGCATAGCAAATGGAGACACTACAATGATTCATATTGACTTATTTTTGGGAACTAATATTGTTGACAGCGGCAATTGGTATGGAACTTCTTCAATAGTTAATTATAAAAAAATTGAAATACCAATATCGCAAACATCTTCAACAGTGGATTCCGCTTCAATAAAAATTGTTGGTGGGGGAAAGCAGAACACAGAATTGTATGTTGATGATTTAGTATTTATTAAAACAAAGTGATAACTCAACAATTTAGTTAAAAGAATAAAAGTGAACATCATTAAATTTATAGTAAACGAACAAATAACATAGATCCTTGCTTATGAAAATTGTCTATAACAATTTAACAATAAAACAATAAAACAATTTTTTTCAATAATGATAACCTGGCAATGTAAATTTTTTTCAGAATTAACCAATGAAGAACTTTATAAAATAATTCAATTAAGGATGGATGTTTTTGTAGTTGAACAAAACATAGCATACCAGGATTGCGATAACAAAGATATTATTGCATACCATCTTACAGGATGGCAAGAAAATAATTTAGTGGCTTACACACGATTACTCGATAAAGGAATTTCTTATCCTGAAGCTGCATCAATAGGCCGTGTAATTACTGCTCGTTCTCACCGGGGACAAAATTTTGGAAAACAATTAATGGTGAAATCTATTGAACAGGTTTATCATTTGTTTGGCAATCTTCCAATAAAGATTAGCGCCCAGCAATATCTAAAACGTTTTTATGAATCTTTTTCTTTTGTTCAAAAAGGAGAACCTTACCTCGAAGACGGCATCAACCATATTGCCATGGAAAAGAATTTTTAGTTCCCAATCTATACAATAAAGGGATGTAATACGTCGTTAATTCGGAGTTACCTAATGAAAAGGTAAATCATGAATCTTTTACGCGTTAGAAAAAATCTATCCCTAATGAAAAAACGTTTACATAACTTATGGCTTACGTGTTTCATACTTACTTCACTAAGTTGCTTCCTTTCTGAAATAGGTTATTCTCAGTCTTTAATTATTGGTAGTGGTACTGCCAGATTCGAGGCCGGTCTAAATATAGGACCATCTTTTTTTCTTGGAGATCTGGGCGGGCATCGGGGAAAAGGTACCCGGTTTGTAAAAGATTTGAATTTACCTACTACGCAAATGTTTTATGGTGCATTCTTAACCTACTATCCCAATGAGTGGTTTGGAGTAAGAGCCGCGGCTCAATACGGAAAATTATCAGGAGCAGATGATTTGATTACAACAAAAGGAGAAAATGAGTTATATAGAAAACAACGCAACCTGGATTTTAAAACCAGTCTTGCAGAAGCATATATAGCCTGCGAATTTTATCCTCTAATGTTATTGAATAAAGGTAACGAGGACTATAAGCCACGGTTTAGCCCTTACGGAGTTTTGGGTGTCGGCCTTTTTCATTTTAACCCACAAGGTTCTTTAACTGATTCTAGTGGCAAAACGACCTGGTATTATCTAAGACCTTTACACACAGAGGGTGAAGGGTTTCCTGAATATCCTGCCAGAAAGGAATATGCACTCACTCAGGTAAATATACCTATGGGATTCGGGGTGAAATACTTTCTTTCTGATAGAGTAACTTTAAGTTTGGAAATTTTATACAGGCATACCTTTACTGATTATATTGACGATGTAAGTACCACTTACATTGATCCTAGTTTATTTTATAAATATTTATCACCAAAAAACGCTTCCCTTGCAGTGCAACTTTCTGATAAAGAATATTCTAATGTAAGTCCCGGACTTACAAGACTTGCGCCAAATCCGCCGGGTACTCAACGTGGAGACCCCAATCAAAATGATGCTTATTTTACAACATTTTTAAAATTTGCAATTCGTCTCGGGCCCATTTATAAGAGCCGTTACGATGAGAGTGTAGCAAGCCACATGCGCTGTCCACATAGATTTTAATAAAAATTTGCTGAAGATTTTTGACTCTAAAACGGCAAGGTATATAGGAACAAAATATAAATAACTTATAACAGTTTAAGAATATGATGCTACATTTGAAGCATGAAAAAATCAGATTTTAATTTAGACATTGACAAGTATTCACTTCTCTTCTTTAACAGTTTATCCGAGAAAAACAAAAGATT
>DATKQQ010000302.1:0-24586 GCA_035532615.1 Hanamia sp. | reverse complement strand
TTAATGAAATATTTCAGGCTGAAAAATATCCCTGTATATTCTAAAAGAAGTATCAATATTCTCGATGATGCTTTTGCGAGAAAAATCATAGAAATACTGCGCTATCTCGCAGCCGAGCATGACATACCTTACGGAGGTGATGAGATACTTTTTGAAATTCTCCACTTTGATTTTTACAAAATCCCACCAATTGATATTGCAAAACTCACGGTAGAAGTGAACACAAAAAATTACAGCGGACAAAAAACTTCTATCAGAAAATTATTGTACGACAAAGCTAACTCAGCCCCCAAAGATCTTTTTGATATTGGTATTCACCCGGCTTTAAAAAACTTCAGCAAAATGATGGAGCAGCTCATAGGTGATGTTTCCAACGTTACTTTACAGACACTTTTTGAAAAAATTATTGCTGATGCGGGCGTGCTTACTTACATATTGAGTAGTGACGGGAAGATAAGGCTATTGCAAATTCTTACTGCCTTATTTGATTTTATTAAAGAAGAAACCGCCCGCAATCCGTTACTGACATTACAAGGGTTGATTGACGTGATTGATCTGATGAGAAAAGAAAAACTTTCTTTGCCTTTAATAGAATTTTCAGGTAACAGTGCGGGAGTCAATTTTTTGACGGCACATGGTTCCAAGGGATTGGAATTTGAGCACGTTTTTATTACAGGTATGAATGCACATTTGTGGGAGAAAAAAAGAAATCCTAATAACGGATTTAAACTTCCTGACACGTTATTCTCGTCGCTTCCATCGGGGAACGCCGATGAAGAATTGCGGCGTTTATTTTATGTAGCGCTTACCAGGGCTGAAAAAAATCTTCAGATTTCATTTATTAAAATAAAACCGGATGGTAAAGATGCGGAACATTCTATGTTTGTGGCCGAGATAATCGAAGGCAATAATCTTGGAATAAAAGCAATTCAATTGCCTCATGAAGAATTGATGGAATATGAAACTCTGAATTTCATTCACCAGGCGCCCGAGATAGAAAAAAACGAATCAGATTTTATAAGTACATTGCTCGAGAAATACGTGATGAATGTTACGTCTTTAAATAACTATTTAGATTGTCCGCTTGCATTTTATTATAAAAATCTGATAAGAATTCCTTCGGGAAAATCAGAAAACTTAGAATTTGGAAGTGCAGTGCATTTTGCTTTGCAAAAGCTTTTTGAGGAAATGCAAAAAAATGAAAAGCAGGAATTTCCTTCAAAAGAAAAAGTGCTTGGTTATTTTGAATGGTATATGAAAAGACATCGTGAAAATTTTACCAGGGAAGCTTACGACCGACGAATGGAACAAGGTGAAATAGTATTGGGCGAGTACTATGAGCATTACATTAATGATTTCAATAAAATAGTAGCTGTAGAAAGAAATATTAAAAATGTGGTGAACGGAATTCCGATAAAGGGCAAGATAGATAAAATGGAATTTAATGGCAAAGAAGTAAACGTAGTGGATTATAAAACCGGCGACGTAAACAGCGATTACACAAAGAAAAAATTAGTACCGCCCAACGAAAAGCAACCTAATGGTGGCGACTACTGGCGGCAGGCGGTTTTCTATAAAATACTAATCGATAACATGGACGGCAAAGACTGGAAAGTAGTCAGCTCTGAATTTGATTTTGTAGAGCCTGATAAAGTCAAAGGATTTCAGAAAAGAAAAATATTTATTGAGCCGGCAGACATTACCACAGTAAAGCAACAAATAACCGAAGTTTGGAATAAAATTCAGGCAAGAGATTTTTATGTCGGTTGCGGAAAAGAAGATTGTTATTGGTGCAACTTCGTAAAAGAAAATAAGCTGGAAGTTGCGCTGCACGATATTGTGGAAGAAGAAATTTAATTTGCTGTTTTTTTCTATTTCTTATAAAACAAAATGTCGTTGTGATCCTTTACATGAGATGACAGGACTGATACTCACGAAGAAAACATCATAGGTATTAACGGTTTGCTTTCAAGATATAAAGTATCAGGATCAAAATCAATTTCGTCATTCCATACTACTGTACCGTTTATTGCTTTTACTTTACTACAAAAAGATTCATCTTTTAAATTTTCATAAACAGGATAAGAAAGGTAAGGAGAAAGATCAAACTCTTTTTGTTCACCGTTTGTAAACGATAAAATTAATTTATGTGGCTTTTTGTAAATAACTGTTTTAATTCGGGGATTCATGTTTTTTATTTTAAAGGATCAATTTTAAATATGGCATTACCTGCTACAGCCAGTTGCCAGTTTGCCATTAAATCTTCTTTATGTATTTCAATCCACGCCTGAATTAATTTTTCTTTATTACCGGGCAAAGAGCCTTCGATAAAAATACCATCCGGAATTTGATAAACTGCCTCCATTTCTTCATATTTTACATGGATATGAGGCAACTTATGTTGCTTAGTGTCAAGATAGTACATAGTAACTATCATACCATAAAACATAGAGATTACAGGCTTCTTAATGACTTTAAAGTCAAATTTAATAAAAAATAGCCGGATGCGGAGATTAGGCGATAAGCGGCAAAGTACCGATTCGGCACAGATTAAAGAAGGAATGCTTTTCTCTTAATTTGTATAAATCAATTTTAAGACCAGACAAATAAAATATTTAATTTTTATTTAGGAAGAAAAAAAAACAATAACCTTGCAAAGAAATTAAGTTTGCTTTTGTGAAATGAAAATATTCAATTCTATAATTGTTTTAGCGGTTATTGGTTTGTGTTATCTAATTTCTGTTTTGGGAAGCGGATGCGCACAAATAGGCATGCCCACGGGCGGCCCGAAGGATACTATACCTCCCGTATTAGTAAAATCAGTACCACCTAACCGCATGCTTCATTTTACCGGGAACCGCGTTACTTTCACTTTCGATGAGTATGTGCATATCCAGGACTTGCAAAATAACTTGATGGTAAATCCTGTTCCTAAAATAATTCCTAATGTCAATTTTAAACTAAAAACGGTTTCCATAAAAATACGTGATACGCTACAACCTAATACCACATATAGTTATGAATTTGGGAATGCCATTCAGGATGTTGATGAAAATAATCCGATACACAATTTCACTTATGTTTTTTCTACAGGGTCATATATTGATTCGATGCAACTTAAGGGCAAAGTAATATTAGCGGAGACAGGAAAACCAGATAGCACTTTAATAGTTATGTTGTATAGTGACCTTGGCGATTCGGCAGTTTACAAAAAGAAACCAAAATATGTAGGCAGGCTGGATTCTTCAGGAAATTATCATTTCAGATATCTTGCGGAAGGCGTTTATCATTTGTTTGCTTTAAAAGATGAAAGCGGTCAAAAGATGTATAATAATCCATCCCAGCTTTTTGCTTTCGCCGATAGTGCCATTCACATCACACAAAATGTAAAACCCGTGGAACTATATGCTTATGCTGAAGAAAAATATACAAAGCCTTCAACGAGTTCAGTCCCCATTAAAAAGAATCCTGAAAAATTATTAAGGTATTCCAATACACTTACTTCAGGAACGCAGGATTTACTTACACCACTAAAACTCCAATTCGAAACGCCATTAAAAAATTTTGATGTTTTGAAAATAAAACTAACAGATACTTTATATCATCCGGTTGTGGGAGCCGAAATATCATTAGACACTACCGGCAAATTGATTACTGTATATAACAAATGGATAGCAGATACTTACTACAAATTAGAAATTGATAAAGATTTTGCAAAGGATACTTTGGGAGATGAGTTAAAAAAATCAGATACCATTAGTTTTAAAACTAAAAGTGAAAGAGAATATGGAAGCCTGGAATTAGACTTCAGCCATCTTAAAAAAATAGCACATCCTGTATTGCAATTTGTACAGAATAACAAAGTAGTTGATTCTTTCAAAATTGCTTCGCCAACATTTAAAGTAAAATTATTTAATCCCGGAGAATATGAATTGAGAATACTGGATGATGAAAACGAAAATGGTACCTGGGACCCGGGCGATTATCGTTTGCGAAAACAACCTGAAAAAGTGATTGCTATTCCCCAAAAAATAAGTATCCGGGCGGATTGGGATAATGACTTTAATATAGAATTATAGTTGGATAAATGATAAATTCGCTAATTAAAATTCTCAGTTAGATAGTACATTATTTCAGAAATCAAAAAATTCATACCTGATATAATTCTTAATTTTGCTCAATGATTTTTTCTTCTTCTCTTTTGGAAAACGCAGTTAATGAATTTGCAAAATTGCCTGGCATTGGTAAAAAAACAGCTTTACGATTAGTGCTTCATTTATTGAAAAAAGAGGTAAGTGATGTAAAAATATTCAGCGATACTATTTTAAAAATGAGAGAGGAAATTCATTTTTGTACACGCTGTAATAATATCGCTGATAAAACGCTGTGTAATATTTGTGCCGATAGAAGCAGAAAACAGGGAATCATTTGTGTGGTCGAAACTATTCGTGATGTGATAGCGATAGAAAGCACTCAACAATATAACGGGCTTTACCATGTTTTGGGCGGAATTATTTCCCCTTTGGATGGCATTGGTCCCGATCAGTTAGAAATCAATTCTTTGGTAAAACGGGTAAACGATGAAAATATCAAAGAACTGGTTTTTGCTTTAAATCCCAATATCCAGGGGGATACTACTATCTTTTACATTAGCAAAAAATTAAAAGATATACCCGTAAAAATAACAACAATTGCGCGTGGCATTTCATTTGGAGGCGAACTGGAGTATGCGGATGAAATGACTCTTGCCAGAAGTATTTCCAACCGTATGCCTATCGAAAATTATGTAGGAAACAATAAGTGAGCATACTTTTTTCAAAGATACATTATTGAATAATTTATGGCAATCAATCCATAATTAATTAACTTGCCACTCCGTTCTAAATGAAATAAATTGAGCAATACAACTACTGAAAATAAACCTGTAATAGGGTTTTCATGTGGCGATATCAATGGTATCGGACCAGAGATTATCATAAAATCCCTTTCAGATAACCGGATTTTGGATTTCTTTACCCCGGTAATCTTTGCAAGCAACAGAGTTATTAATTTTTACAGGAAAGGCTTAACAGACTTTAATTTCAATTTTACCAGTTTAAGAGACTTTAATAAAATAAGCCCTAAACAAATTAATATTTTTAATTGCTGGGAAGAAGAAGTAGCTATCAACCCGGGTGAATTGAATGAAACCGGTGGAATTTATGCTATCAAGAGCCTGCAATCAGCTACAAGAGCACTCAAAGAAAGAAAAATTAATGCGTTGGTCACTGCTCCGATTCATAAAAAAAACGTTCATTCTGCAGAATTCCCTTACACAGGCCATACTCCATTTTTCAAAGATTTTTTCGAACAAAAAGATGTACTCATGTTATTGGCTGCAGGCAATTTTAGGGTGGGATTGGTAACAGAACATGTACCTGTGAAAGATATTGCCGGATATATTACCCGGGAAAATATTTTGAGTAAAATCAATATTTTAAATTCCTCTCTTAAAAAAGATTTCAGCATAGACAAGCCAAAGATTGCAGTATTGGCATTGAATCCACATGCAGGAGATGAAGGCCTGATAGGATCTGAAGAAGAAGAAACAATAAGGCCAGCAGTTAAAGAGGCCAAACATCATAACATGATTGTCATGGGGCCATACAGCGCAGATGCATTTTTTGCCCGTGGATATCAAAACAGGTTTGACGCCGTGCTTGCTATGTATCATGACCAGGGGCTGATTCCATTAAAATCTTTGGCTTTTGGGGAAGGAATCAATTATACCGCAGGTTTACCTTATGTTCGTACCAGCCCTGATCATGGAACGGCATTTGATATTGCGGGTAAAAATAAAGCAGATCCATCTTCTTTTTTGGCCGCAATTTATGGAGCCCTGGATATTTTAAGAAACCAGGAAGTGTATGAAGAAATTCGGGCCAATCCAATGAAAAAACTGAGTACAACTGTTTTGTCAGGAAGTGCAGATGAGTAAATTGCTTAGTATTTGTCTAATTCTCAGTGGAATAAAATAAACCGCAAATATTTAGCGTTATTAAATTGGGTTTTTTATATTTAATTTAAACAAAACAATACTTTTGTAAAAGATTTTACTTAATACCGAGGCATGGAAAATATCTTTTTAAGCGGCGGAATGGCATTCCTGATTACGTTTTTTTCAATACCCGTAATAATAGAAGTAGCCAAAGACAAAAAACTGTTTGATGAGCCTGGCGGAAGAAAGGTTCATAAAGCGGTAATACCAACACTCGGTGGCTTAGGGATTTTTGCAGGATTTATAATCGCCATCCTCATGGGCGTTCCCACTTCTGATACTTCAGTTTTTCAATATTTTATGGCAGCAATCATGATCATCTTCTTTATGGGTATCAAAGATGATATTCTGATACTTACTGCTACTAAAAAATTTATTGGGCAATTGGTTGCAGCAGGAATCATAATAAAATTTGGAGGAATCCAAATTACTAATATGTATGGTTTCCTGGGGATATATGCTATTTCACACACAGCCAGTTTTTTACTCACTTTATTCACCATCGTCGTTATTACCAATTCTTTTAATCTCATTGATGGTGTAGATGGCCTTGCCGGCAGTCTTGGTTTACTCACTTCTTTTATTTTTGGAATTTATTTTTATTTGACAGGGCAGGTTCTGTATTCCATCATGGCAATTTCTCTTGCAGGAAGCCTTATAGCATTTTTGATTTATAATTTTAATCCTGCTAAAATATTTATGGGCGACACAGGATCGCTGTTAATAGGATTAATCAATTCTATTTTTGTAATAAAATTTATATCTATTGCTTCTGATCCTTCTTCTGTATTTCCTTTAGAATCTGCTCCGGCAATAGGTTTTTCAATTTTACTGGTTCCTCTTTTTGACACATTAAGAGTGGTAAGCCACAGAATTATCAATCATCGCTCACCTTTTCGCCCGGATAGAAATCACATCCACCATTTTTTGCTTGATCTGGGTCTAAGCCACAAAATGATCGTGTTTACTTGTGTAACTGCAAATATTTTATTTATTGCGTTGGCATATTTACTTCGTTTTACAGGTACTACTACCGTTATGCTGGCTTTGGCTGGGGTTGCTACATTCATTGTTAGTATTGTTTATTACAACAGGCCCAAAGAACGAGCTTTCAAAACCAACGGCCAACTTACAGAAGATTCCATCATCAAAACACACAAAATTTTTACACTGGCAAGAGAGCCTTTAGAGCAGGATTAGCTACTTTTCATTTTAACTTTTATATCACTTCAATTTCTTAAATTTGTAAACTTTTTAAAATGCTTAAATGCAAGTAAAAAGTATTTATAAAATTTTGGAATAATGACAGATGAGACAACAGCAATAATAGAAGGAGCCTCAGTTTCAATGAAAAAAGCGATGGAGCATTTTGAAACGGAACTTATAAAAATCCGTGCCGGAAAAGCCAATCCAACCATGTTGGATGGAATAATGGTTGATTATTATGGTAATCCAACACCAATAAACCAAGTGGGCAACCTAAGCGCCATGGATGCCCGCACTTTAACTATACAGCCCTGGGAAAAAAATATGCTTCAGCCCATTGAAAGAGCTATTATAGCTGCTAATATTGGTATCAATCCTCAAAATGATGGAAATATAATCCGTTTATTTTTGCCTCCACTTACCGAAGAAAGAAGAAAAGAACTAGTGAAGAAGAGTAACGCAGAAGGAGAGCAGGCAAAAATAGCTGTGCGTAATATCCGGCGTGACTCAATAGAACAGATAAAGAAAGCAGAAAAAGATGGCCTTAGTGAAGATGCTGCCAAAGAAGGCGAGAGTGCCGTGCAGGAAATTACCAACAATCATATTTCACTTATTGAAAAACATCTTGGCGCTAAAGAAAAAGAAATTATGTCGGTTTAAATTTTCATTTCTCCATGCTCAAAGAACAATTACTTTTTTTAATAACAACCCCCATATACATTATAGTAATTGGCGCTGAGATCATATTAAGTAATCTCCATTTAAAAAAATACTATACCCTGAAAGATACCTTAATGAACGTGTATCTATGTATGGTAAATGGCGGAATAGACCTTTTATTTCGTGCTGTGTATGTTGTAATTCTCGTATTTTTTTATCACTTCCATTTCATTAGTTTTTCATTCAATTTTGCCCTGTATTGGTTTCTGCTTTTTATTCTTGAAGATTTTGTGTTCTATTTTGAACACAGGGTAGATCATTTTTGTCGCTTTTTCTGGGCCATTCATGTTACGCATCATTCTTCTGAAGAATTTAATTTAACCACAGGGTTTCGCTCCTCTGTTTTACAACCTCTTTACCGTTTTATTTATTTTATTCCTTTAGTCCTCATTGGATTTAAACCTTTGGATATTGTGTTTATGTTTTCTTTTACGCAGATATATGGCATATTGGTACATACTCAATACATTAATAAAATGCCCCGATGGTTTGAGGCAATCTTTGTAAGCCCTGCCCATCACAGAGTACATCATGCAAGCAATGTGCGTTATCTTGATAAAAATATGGGAATGGTTCTTATTATCTGGGACAAAATGTTTGGCACTTTCCAGGAAGAAGTAAAAGAAGATCCTGTAAGATATGGCCTCACCAAACAACTGGACCATCCATATCATCTTACCAATATTATTTTTCATGAGTTTAAAAATATTTCTCATGATTTGCACAAAAAGATTCCTCTCTACCTAAAAATAAAATACCTGATCATGCCACCCGGTTGGAGCCACGATGGAAGTACAAAAACTGCAAAACAATTAAGGAAGGAGTTATTTAAAACAGAAAGAGATAGTGGTAAAAAACAATATTCTTCCTATAAAATTAAATAGGGTTAAATATATTTTTTTTTAATCAAAGAAACCCTCTACTTTTAGACCCCGTGAATCTAAATTAAATAACAAAAACTTTTTTAACCTTAAAAAAAATTCACATGAGCTTTATTAAAGATTTCAAATCCTTCGCCATGAAAGGCAATGTGATGGACCTTGCAGTTGCAGTAATTATTGGCGTTGCTTTTGGTGCCATTGTATCTTCGCTTGTGACGGATATTATTACTCCCTTGATATTATCTCCGGTACTTGACAGACTGGGATTAAAAGACATTGCAGAACTTAAGTGGGGGGCAGTTACTTATGGTAAATTTTTAGCGGCGGTTATTAATTTCCTGGCAATTGCATTAGTTATATTTATAATGGTTCGTGCAATAAGTAAATTACAAAAAAAGGAAGAAGCTGCAGCGCCTGCTGGTCCATCATCTACTGATCAGTTATTAATGGAAATAAGAGATGAGCTCAAAAAGAAATAGATTAATTTCATTAAATAAATTTACCATCCCGATGATTATCATCTGGATTTTTTTATCTTGCCCTTTTTAAAAAATGGATTAATTATTTAAAAATGACTTCAGAAATATATCAGATAAAATTACCCCAGTTTGAAGGGCCTTTCGATTTGCTATTATTTTTTATCGAAAGGGACGAACTGGATATTTATAATATTCCTATTACCAAAATTACCAACGATTTTCTGGGATATATTCATACCACCGAATCTTTGAACATTGAATTAAGTAGTGAATTTATTCTATTCGTAAGCACGCTGATGCGCATTAAAGCAAAAATGCTTTTACCAAGAAAAGAACTGGATATACATGGGAATGAAATAGATCCCCGCCAGGAATTGATTGATAAAATTATTGAGTATAAAAGGTTTAAAGAAGCTTCTCAAAAGATG
The DNA here is from genome assembly GCA_035532615.1 of Hanamia sp. Lineage (GTDB taxonomy): Bacteria > Bacteroidota > Bacteroidia > Chitinophagales > Chitinophagaceae > Ginsengibacter. Next base: position 14,835 of record DATKQQ010000302.1, on the reverse strand, counting down.
AGCGAAATGGAAGCGCTGAGAATGTTAATGGTAAAACGTGGAAATATCCACCAGGAGCTTTCTTTAGTTGGCGAAGAAGCAAGCGAGGGAACAGAAATTCAAACAGTAACTTTATTCAAACTGATGAAAGCTTTTGAAAAAGTAGCCCAGAGGTTGCACGATAAAAAAAATCAACCGGTCCATACTGTTATCAGTTACAACTATACAATGGAAGGTTCGCGCAAATATATGCTTGACATTATAAAAACCCAACGCTCTGTCTCTTTTGAAAAAATATTTGATGTATGCGAAGACCGTATTCATGCAATTTTTCTTTTTTTAAATATCCTCGAACTTATTCAACTGAAATACATGATCATTATTACCGGGGCCGGCACTAATAATTTCATAATTGAATACAATGAAAATAGGGAAGATGAAGAAATTATTTCAGAAGAAAATTTGGTATTCCCAATACAGGAAACCATTTTATTTTCCAATCAAAATTAATTGATAGAGAATAAATCACTAAATATTTTTCTGCCATCAGTATTGTTTAGTATAGCATTGCAGGCTCTCTCCGGATGTGGCATCATACCGAAAACATTCCTTTCCATATTGGTTATTCCCGCAATGCTATTCAAAGACCCATTGGGAGAATGAGCTATATCAACGTTACCTTCTTCATTACAATAACGATAAAGAACCTGGTTATTTTTTTCAATTTCTTCAAGTTCTTTTTCTTTTGCAAAATATCGTCCTTCACCGTGAGCTACGGGAATTTTATAAATCGCACCAGGAGGGTTCTCTTCATTAGTTAAAAAAATATTTTTACAAACAAATTGTCTATGGGCATTTTGTAATAATACACCCGGCAGAAGCCCGCTTTCACAAAGAATTTGAAAACCATTACATACTCCAAACACTTTTCCACCTTTGTTGGCAAAATCAATCACGCTTTGCATCATTGGGCTAAACCTCGCTATGGCGCCACATCTCAGATAATCACCAAAACTAAAGCCACCGGGTAGTACAATACAATCTGAAACATTAAACATTGAAAGATCTTTATCCTTATGCCATAAAGTAATCACTTCCTGGTTCAAATCATTTTGTAATGCATGAATCATATCTTTGTCGCAATTAGAACCCGGAAAAACTACAACGCCAAATTTCATTTTTATTTTTTTGTTTGTTTTACAAAGGTAAATATATCTGTATTTATTTTTGAAAATATTCGATATATAATACAAATCCCACCATAGCCCAATGTAATATCCGGGGAATCCATTTTATACGTGGATAATAAAATCCACAGGCAATAAATGCGGATACAGGAACCAGGACTAATAAACATTCTGACTTGTCACTAATATTATTTATTAGAGGAATAGCTAAAGCGATTATTAAATATAAAAGCATTAGTTGCCAGTTTTTCCTTACCTGCAATATTTGTTTTGAAGAAACAGGCTGCACAAAGCCCTCTCCTATTATAGTTAAAACTATGATTATAAGAATTCCTATAAGTTCCGGTTTTGAGGAATGAAGAAATGGATAAGAAAACCCAAAACCTGTTAAGTGAAATGAATATAAATTATTATTTAAAAAAAGCAATGCAGCCAAAAAGTACCATGGAGTTAGAACACCGGCAATATTTATAAACCATTCAGCAGCCTTGGGAGGACGTGTGATTATTAATGAAAGGCTGATAAAAAAAATGAAAGCCAACGAAGGCAGATATAAAAATGAACAAATTCCTATAGCAATTCCTATATTATATAATGTTGATTTTGGATGTTGATTGCTATTCAAATTACTCATTTTTGACCATATCCAGATTATAATTGAATTGATTATCAGAGGAGCGCTTAAAAGATTCCATTCACTGAAAAAAGAAGTGACCAGCAAATAACTCATTGCAGGTAAATAATTAGGTTTTTGCATAAGCTTCCTGCTCACAATCAAATTATTAAAACTGACAGCCTGGGTAAAAAGCAAAAGATAGGATACTATAAAATAACCTGAAGGAAAATTGTCGAACAAAGGTTTAATGACTTTTAGAACATCATTAAATAGAAATCCATTAGATTCCTGAATTTGAGGAATTAGGGGATGCGACAGCCAAACAAACTTTAATAGTATGCCATATATGAAAAGCAGGAAAGTATTAAGTGGATTATTGGTCCGGAATATTCCTGTCACAATTGAATATTAGTTAAGCAACAAAAATAAAAAATTAAAATTGATTACCATAGAACTTACTGAATACATTTCAATACTTAAGGGAATTCAATCTTAGCAAAACAAATATAATTCCGATAAGTGCAGGGTATAATAATTTGCGTAGCACTTACCTGCTTTCCATACCTGGGCATAAACGTGTAACCTCTGTCAAGATTTCTAAAAGGCGGGTTTCGGGTAATTTGCCCCGAGCCAGAAACACTTTGGTCGGTGATAAGCAAGTTGCGTCTTTCGAGAGTATTGAACAAAAAATGTAACTGGCCGCCTGTTAGCATCATCACATAAGAAAGAAAATTATCCGATTGATCATCATACTGTGATTTATTAATGACACTTGCCCAATTTGCTTTGCCGGTTTTATCCATGCTAAGTACCAAAATATTGTTATAATAATATCTTGACTGGCTACCGAAATAATTGTAGGGATATCCGCCATAGCCGCCATAGCCGCCATAGCCAAAAGAAAAAGGCGAATACATGTAATAATTGTATGGCGAAAAAGAAGGATACCCATAAAGATAATCATATCGGTTCCATGGAGATGATTGCGATTGGATATAATAATCTTCAGCAGCCAGTATAAAACCCCCATCTTTTTTCAAAACGATATTCCTGATGAAATAATCATTAAGTGCAGTTTTATTGTTCCCATTTGATTTTGCTGCCAATCGTACAGTGTCTCCCAGATACTGGAAATTTTTTGAGATCATTTGGCTGGTATTGATATCCCAAATAGCAGTAAAGATTCCTTCTGCATTTCCGCGCTTATTTTTATAATACAATGAGTTGATTACATAATGCTTATTCTCATTGTCTATTTTTAATTTTATATCATCAAGATAATTCCCTGAAAGATTAATTTGGTTTAAACTGAAGGTGTCTATTTCAGGCAATTTAGTTATTAATGAGAGATCCTTGATAAAATCTCTTGTGCTTGATCTGTTTCCTTTCGTAAAAACAAAATTCCCCATATCATCCAAAAAGAAATCACTGAACAAATCTTTTTTATCCTCATAATTAGTTGGAATCCGGGATTTATGCTGCAGTTGTAAACTATCGTTAAAAAGCAATGTGGTAAAATTAAATTTTCCGTTTTCCCTTCGGATCTTATAGAGCATAATCTTCGATTTATCTTCACTACTAATAGTGCTATAAATTTTATTACTGGCAAAGAAATTAATGTGAGTAGTATCTAACTGAACAGGTTCCGTCAATAATTTTCCATCTGAATTAATTTTTACTGCATCGCAATGAACCACATTCCTTTTTTGATATTGATAAATAAGATAAGCAAAATCAGGGTAGGCAATAAAATGAACATTCAATGTTTTATCAGGCATAAAATTAAGATCGATGCGGTTTAAAAGACGCATGGAATTATCGTAGGAACAGATGGCATAATCATTTCTGATGTTTTTATAGATCAGGAAATTATCTTGAATTTTTCCGATTATCTGAAAATCGAGCGACCTTGAATCCTGCGATTCGGGTTCAGTATAAGTGATTTGTTGGGAGAAGCCAACTGTATAAAATACCGATAATATAAAAAATAAAAGAAATTTTTTCATTATAATTTTAAAAGTTTTTTTTGACGGATTAAAATAAATATATTTTATAAATCTATACTAATTTACGCAAAAATAGCACGCCTGAAATGGTAATGTGTAAGAAGATCTGATGATATTGATAAATTTAACACAGGCTTTCATAATTTGCAAAAGATCGTGCGGATCGGTTATTTTATAATTAAATTAGAAAGTTATGCCTGCTGTATTAATCTCCGGAGGAACCGGGCTTATTGGTATCAATTTAACGCATTATTTAATTGAAAAAGGTTACGGGATTATTATTTTAACCCGTCAAAAAAATATAACTTCTCAAAACCCAAAAATCATTTACAGTTTCTGGAATGTAGAAAAAGGAATCATAGATGTTGAGGTTATAAAAAAAGCAGATCATATTATTCATCTTGCCGGCGCCGGCGTAATGGATAAAAAATGGACGAATAAATACAAAAAAATTATCCTTGAAAGCCGGACCAAAAGCGCTGAATTAATTATTAATTGTTTAAAGGAAAATGAGAATCATGTAAAGTCTTTTGTTTCTGCATCAGCCATCGGATGGTATGGAAAAGATGATGAAGTGTCCGGAAAAAAAGAAGGATTCATCGAATCTGATACCCCTGCAAAAGACTTTCTGGGAGAAACCTGTGTATTTTGGGAAGCAAGCGCAGATCGGGTTACAGAACTTGGGATCAGGTTGGTAAAACTAAGAACCGGAATCGTTTTAACCAATGATGGCGGAGCTTTTAAAAAATATAAAATGCTTCTGCGTTTTGGGGTAGTCCCAATTTTAGGCAATGGAAAACAAATTGTAAGTTGGATACACATTGATGACCTCTGTAGAATGTATGGTGACGCTATTGAAAATAATTATGTAAAGGGTAGTTTTAACGCTGTAGCTCCGGGAACTGTTTCTCAAAAAAAACTAATGCTAATATTAGGACAGAGATTGCGAAATAAATTTTTTATTCCAATTTATGTTCCTTCCATTTTTTTAAAATTAATTTTTGGTAAAAGAAGTATCGAAATTTTAAAAAGCGCTACCGTAAGCGATAAAAAAATAAAAGCAACAGGATTTACTTTTTTATATCCCAGCATTGAAGCGGCTGTTGATGATTTGATTGGGGAAAATTGAAATGCCTTCGTGCTCCACATGAGGCGGAAGGATTATAAGAAAATAAAATCTTCGCTATTGTTGCTTTATTGAAATTACGAAAAAGAGAAATCTTCCTGTGGGGTAATTACCACTCCGGTGTTTTCAATCTCTTTTATAAAAGGATTATTTTGAGCATTGTCATCTAAGCTAAAAGGATGCAGTTCAATATTTTTATAAATTCTGCGCAGAGGCGCTACTTTTTCCATAATGGTAAAATAAGCATCTGTAAAAGAAGGGCTCCATACTGCCAAGTCTATATCGCTGTATTCATGTGGGATTCCCTTTGCAAAGCTTCCAAATAAAACGGCCTTTTGAAAAGGAAATCCTATTTCAGCAAGAGCCTTTAAATACCCGTTTATTTCTCCTTCGATATCTTTTCTTCTAACCATTTTTTTAAAATTTCAACCTTTCGTATTTGCTCTTTAAGATAACTGTCTGTAGTATTTTGATATAATCTTTTGGTATAATCGGGATACCGGCCACGGATATTCCAACTATTGATCACCGATAAAAAATCGAAATCTTCGGGACTTATATCAAGACTTAATTCTTCATAAAGTTTTTGTAAATCATGTGCGTAAGGAGGAGTATCTGCTACACTTTCTTTTATCCAAAGAGCTTTAAATAATTTTTCTAATGCTAAATGAAGTTCAAACAACAAAAGAGAATAATGTTTCCCGGCAGGAGGTAAACAGCCGAATTCCAACTTTCTTTCGCGCTTTCCTGCCAATATTTAATATGTTCTTCTTTACTCATAAAAGTAAAATTACAATAAAAGATGAAGAAGAATAATTTTGTCAGAAGGTTTTAATTGTTACAGATCTTCCTTTGTAAATTTTTTCAATGCAAAGAAATAATAGCCACAAATATAGACCAGGCTTCCAATTACTAATATCCACTCACTGGGCGCGCCTTTATAAATTACCTTGGTGCCAAATGGAATCGGAAGCATTACATCCGTTACCTGTAATGGCAAAAAATAGCCAATAGGATTCAATCCCAATTTCATATTAATAAGAACTGTAAAAAGGTATTCAAAAATTAACCCGTATAAAAAAAATACAGCTATAGCTGCACCGCTTTTCCTGAAAAGGATAGCAAGAAACATGGCAAACGTAATGTAAGCAACAGTTTGAATGAATATATAACCAACATTTTCCATCCCTGCAAAAGAAAAATGAGAACCGGTAGTGATTAACCCGAATAAAAGTCCCACCAAAAAAATAAAAATTGTGGCAACCGCGGAAAATAAAACAGCAAATACAAATTTAACCGTTACAAATTCTTTTCTTGTCCATCCGTCAATAATATTTTGACGATGAGTTTTGAAATTAAATTCATTCGTAAAAAGCATGATAAAAAGTATGCCTGGGAAATACAAAAGCCAGCTACTCATAAACCCCACAGTTTGCCATACTTTCGGGAAAGCATACGGCGTTCCTAATAGCATCTGGCTGGCTGGCATATTTTGAACCGCCAGTTCATTGATATAAAACCCTGTGTAATTAATACCAAGAATGGCAAATGCATAAAGGATTGTAAATACCCAGAAGGCTTTGTAGTTTTTTACTTTGAGCCATTCAATTTTTAATAAATGCAACATAAGTTTTTAATTATTGGTAAGTTCAAAAAATCTGGCTTCAAGGCTTTTCTTTTTAAGTATCAGATGATTCAATATGATGCCATTATTAAAGCAGTAATTATTAATGGCAGAAAGGTCGGCTGTTCCTACAGGGAAAAATATTTTTATGATAGAATTTTCATTGGTAACTTTTGCCTTACTACTCATTCCGCTTAGTACTTCAAAAAGTTTGTTGTTATCAGCTGCGGCCACTTCCACCATGTCTTCATTGGATAATATTTCATTTACTTTCCCGGAAGTAATTAAGTCACCCCTTTTTAAAATGGCTACATGTGTGCAAACCTTTTCAACTTCATCTAAAAGATGACTCGCCATAATAATAGTTTTTCCCTCACGATAAAGTTTTTTCATCAGTTCTCTTATTTCTGCAATACCAACCGGGTCGAGACCATTAGTTGGTTCATCAAAAATCAGCACTGAAGGATTCCCCAGCAGACATGAGGCAATTGCAAGACGCTGTTTCATTCCCAAAGAATAGGTGCTGAATTTGGAGTCTTTTCTTCTTGTAAGATCTACCATTTCCAATACATGGTCAATATCTTCTTTACCACGTTGCTTTATTTCGGCAGATATTTCCAGGTTTTTTATTCCGGATAAATAATGATAAAAATTGGGGGTTTCCAATAAAGTTCCTATTCTTTTGCGATTGGCTGCTGACGCAGGTTCGTCAAAAAGTTTGTAGGATCCTGAAGTAGGTTTTAAAATATCGGTAATGGTTCCGAGTGTTGTGGTTTTGCCGCTTCCATTGGGTCCGAGTATCCCAAAAACGGTTCCTTCAGGTACAGAAAAACTCACATTTTTAAGTGCCTGTATACGGCCATAAGATTTGGATAAATTTTCTACAGTAAGTATTGACATAAGGAATTATTAAAAATAAAGTGCAATATAAGGGAAAGGCCTCTAACCCCGAAGGGGAAAAGTAGATCCGTCTTGAAAGTTTTTGAAGTATGGTTGCAGTTCTACTTTCTTATTTCCCATTTCATATTACTCATTTGCACCTTTCTTCTATCTTTGTATTGATAACTTTTAAGTTATCTTTGTGTTGTGATAAAAGAAAGGCAAATTTTATTTCACGGAGGATACTTTCAAAATTTTTACCTGGAAGTGAGCGATAATGTGAAAAAGAAAATAGGATACGTTTTTCGTTTTATTACAACAGTTGATAAAATTCCGGAGCAATTTTTAAAACATATTGAAGGTACTGAAGGGCTTTATGAAATCAGAATAAAATCAGGTAGCAATATTTACCGCATATTTTGCTGTTTCGATATGGGAAACATAGTTGTTTTATTCAACGCTTTTCAAAAGAAAACAACGAAAACACCTAAACAGGAAATTGATTTGGCAGTAAAACTAAAAAAAGAATATTTCATTATAAAAGGAAAACAAAATGAAAAAGAAAGAAGCAATAAAAAACGCTAAAAACTTTGAAGAGGTTTTAGATATTCAATATGGGAAAATAGGAACAAAAAAGCGTGATGAGTTTGAAAAGAAAGCGCAATATTTTGTGATAAGTGAAACACTCAAAGACGCAAGACACAAGGCTAACATGACACAAGAACAACTTGCCGAAAAAGTAGGGACAAAAAAAAGTTATATCTCACGGCTTGAAAATGGCAAGTGTGATATTCAGCTTTCTACCCTTTACAGGATTTTTGAAGATGGATTAGGTAAACGAATTAACTTACTTATTGTATAAACGATAACTGAAAACAGGAAACTGAAAATTTGTTTCTCAGGTTGCATTTCACGTCACTTGCGCATCATGCCATAGGCTGGAAAATTCCCCGATAACCGCAAATCCTTTTTTATTAAAATTGAGTTTATGTAATCTGAGATCATCAATATCCGATTGAAAAACTTTACGGATAAATGGATTCATCGTACCTCCTTTTACTCCCGCGGGAACTGTAGGATCATATTGAAAGGGAGGATCTACCAAAGTGCCGCGTGGATACATGATTCCCGGTTGCCCTTTACCGCGAATATCTAAAATTCGCGGATGGTCAAGGCCGAGTGTATGACCAAATTCATGCGCAGCAGTTGTTGAATTGTTCAATAAATTTTCCAGTTTAAAATAACCCGTATTGGAACCTAACCCATCTACAGAAGAAATATTTCCATGAGCATATTCCTCAACACGAAAATAATTATTCCGCGGATTGGAATTCTCAAAAACCGTTTCAGGTTTCAATGAAGATTCATAAATTCCTTTCATATCAAAAAACACTTCATAAAAATTTCTTTTTATGATTACTTTCCCTTTCGGTCCGTTCCAATGATCGGCAATATCTTTTGCAATTTGTTCACTCAAAGTATAACCCGCAGCATTCCCATAAAAATAAATGGCGGCATGAATGATCAATAAATTATTCTCAGGTTGTAATTCTACTTCACCCATAAATAGATCAGCAAAAGATTTAAAAGAATTGAAAAAGAAAGCCGGTAAAACAAATCCAGCCGCGTAAAAAACTTGCGGCTGGAAATATGTAATCATAAGGTTAAATCATTAATCAAGCTAATGTCGCGTCCATAGTGATTTCAATATTCGAGCTTAATGATTTCGAAATCGGGCAATTTTCTTTTGCATCTTTTGCGCAAGCATCAAATTTTTCTTTAGAGATGCCCGGAATTTTTGCCTTTACTATAAGGTGTGATTTTGAAATAGCGCCAGCACCAAAAGTAATATCACATTTGGTCTCAATTTTGTCAGGTGTAAATCCTGCTTCATTTAAAACCAAACTAAACTTCATTGAAAAACATCCGGCATGCGCTGCTGCTATTAACTCTTCGGGGTTAGTGCCATTTTTGGCGTCTCCAAATCTTGAGGCGAATGTAAAAGGCGCTTTGTTCAGCGTGCCAGTTTCTGTAGAAATAATTCCTTTTCCTTCTTTCGCGGTTCCATGCCATTCGGCGTTTGCATATTTACCCATCGTTTTTATTTTTTAATGATTAAGAAATTTGTTTTTCCAACTGATGAACTAAAACTCCGGCAATACCGGCTTAGTCTGCATTATCTTTTCTATTTTTTCCAAAACATCGGGTGTTAATTTTTCCACTACATCCAAAGCTCTTAAATTATCCAATAGTTGCTGTTTTTTTGTTGCGCCTAATATGGCGGTAGTTACATGCGGATTTTTAATACACCAGGCTATGGAAAGCGCGGCTGTACTAACTCCCAGCTTAGCCGCAAACTCGCTTAGTTTTTTTGCTTTTTTTATTTTATCATCTACCATCAACCGATCCTTCAGCCAGCCAAATCCCTCCAATGCCAGGCGCGAATCTTTAGGAACTCCGTCATTATATTTCCCTGTCAGCAACCCTGAAGCAAGCGGGCTCCATATGGTAGTACCTAATCCAACAAAATCATAAATGGGTAAAAATTCTTTTTCAACTTTATCTCTTTCGAATAAATTGTATTGCGGTTGCTCCATAGTGGGGCCGATGAGTTTATATTCTTGCGCCACACGATGTGCTTCCATTATTTCTACACCACTCCATTCACTGGTACCCCAGTACAATATTTTTCCTTGCTGAATCAAAGTGTTCATTGCCCAAACAGTTTCTTCAATGGGTGTGTTTTTATCTGCCCTGTGACAAAAAAATAAATCAAGATAATCTACCTGCAATCTTTGTAATGCATCGTTACAGGCTTCTACCACATGTTTTCGGCTCAGTCCTTTTTGATTGGGTTTATTGGCTTTTCCATGAAGCCCGAAAAACACTTTGGACGACACAGTAAACGAATTTCTATCCCACTTTTTCATTTTTAAAACACGCCCCATCATTTTCTCACTCTCGCCACCAGCGTATGCCTCGGAATTGTCGAAAAAATTAATGCCATTATCATAAGCAATTCCCATTAATTGCCCGGCAATTTTATCATCTATTTGTTTTTGGAAACTTACCCAACTCCCAAAACCTAATACACTCAGTTGTAATCCTGATTTGCCCAAACGCCTGTATTCCATTAGTTATTTTTTATTGATAAAATTAAGAATAAGAATTTACGACTTTGGTAAATAAAATTTACTAAGGAAATTCTGATGAACTTACTCTTACAATTCCCCTGCCATTTATTAAATGCCAGTTATGAAAATCCTGGGGGGCATCTAATCCGTCTCCATCAAGGATTTCAGTGGGCGTACGTATTCTTACCGGCTTATCTGTGTAGAATTCGTGACCTACCCTGTTTCTATCCCAGTACAATTCGTTGCAATACAAGGTATCTCCTTTTTTATTCATCACTACCACACTGTCTTTTAAAAATACTTTACTTTCCGTTTCCATATATTTTGCATAATGAGCGTCCATTATACTTTCTATATGCAGACTATCATCAAAAAAATCAGCATGAATTGTTTTTGTAAATTCGACATACGGAGCTATTGTCTCATGGATAAACATTAAAGGAGCCGTAATTCTGGATTTAGTTTGTGCTCCAATTGTATAAATGATCGTAACTCCTTTAGCTGTTTCAACTCCTATTCCTTTGGAAGTAATTTTATTAATATCTTCCAAAGAATTTTCGCATGACGAAAGAATGAAACAAACTAATACCAAAGCGACTATCTTATAAGATAAAATATGAAATCTAAAAAAATTCATTGACCGAAATATTGCACGAAAATACAATTATGATTCAATCTGTGATTTTTTGAAGTCGCGATTATATTTATTAATTGCATAAAGTCCTTTTAGAATCAACCAGGGATCAGCAAAATTACTGTTTTGAAGATGCCCTTCAAAGCTGCCGGTATCGCCACCCGTTAAAATCACGTTACAATCATTAAATTTTTCTTTGTACCTGTTTATAATTCCATCTATTTCGGCGGCCATTCCTAAAATAACACCACTTAATATATTGGTATTTGTATCATATCCTATTAATGGAAAATTCCATGCTGCCGGTATCGATTCACTATTTAACAACGGAAGTTTGGCTGTAAAAGCATGTAATGATTTAAAACGCATTTCCATTCCCGGCGAAATGCTTCCTCCGATAAAGCTATTATATTTATTGATAAAATTATAAGTAATGCATGAGCCGAGCGCAATTACCAGATTATTCTTTCCTTTATAAAAATAAACTGCGGAAGCAGCCAGCGCTAACCTATCGGCACCAATCGTTTCTGGTTTTGGCACCGGCGTAGTAAAAGGCAATTTTGTGGATGAATCTAATTTTAGAAAAGAGGTTCTTTGGCTCAGTAACTTTTCAATTTCAACATTGTGATTTATCACGGAAGAAAGGATTGTGTTTTCAGGGTTATATTTATCCAGCAACAGTTTTATGCTTGCAATACTATCATCTTCCAAAGTAAGAACTTCCGATAATTGATCTATGATAAATAGGCCGCATTTAAGGCGTGTATTTCCAAAGTCAAAACAAAGTGTAACATTATCCAATATAAAAGTTTTATGATGAAGAGCTTCCAATAGTTGTCAGGAGAAGGTTTCAGGGAATTTTAAATCCTGAAATATTTTTAAAATGGCCGTTTAATTTAATTTTTTCTTTCAGCGATTCCATTTCCGTTAATACCGGAAGCACTTTTGCCAAATGCCTTTTCAAATATTCCTGGCGATGAAGTTCGTTCATAAAAGTAAGTAATTCGTATTCTTCTTCCACTGTCAAACCTACTGAATGAGCAATATCATAACTCCACAATTCTTCTTCGTTTTTATGAAATGATTTATCCGCATGTATCATTTGATGCAATTGTTTAGCAGCATCAATCACTCTCTTCATCAAAATTCTTTTACCGTGTTCGTGATTATGAGGATAACTCACAATAGCACCGCTAAATAATTTTCCCGGTATTTCTTTAATGATTTCCAGGATTCTGAAAATCTTTACGCCTTTTGTTTTAATATCCATTTCGCCCGTGTTATAAACTTTGGAAATCTCTGTAATTTCCAAGAGAGTGCCCATTTCATTTATTTTATCATTAATGACAACCGGAATACCAAAAGGTTTTTTTTGATCAAAACATTCTTTAATTAATTGTTTATATTTCGGTTCAAAAATATGAAGGTTTAGATCTTCATGCGGATAAACTACAATTGATAAAGGGAAAATAGGGATAAAGTTGGTCATTGAAAATAATATTATATTCTTTCATCAATTAAGTAAAAAAATGTGTTTTTCATTGATTGGCGTATGCAAATTAAAGATAAAATATTTTTCGGAAAGGGGATAAAGTCAAGGTTACACGAGAACCTGGTTACCACGATATTAAAAATCTCAATATTAGAGATGGAAGAGGAAGATAAAATTAAACGTATTTAAAAATTGTAACCCATTCGTTTCAAATTTTTTTTAGTTTTTGTTTGAATTGATTATTGTGAAACCCGGTTTTTAATCCTTTCATGCAATTGGCGCAAAGGCAATCGTCATATTTTTCGTGTAAATAATTTCTTTCTGGTTCAGTGAGCACTACGCTCGTGCATTGGCACAATAAAATAGAACCCACTTTACATTCAAAGCGGGTTTGACAACGTGGGCAATATTTCTTTTCGTGTTCACACATGAAGAATTATTTTGAGTTATTTTTTGGGCCATAAGAGTGGGCTGAATACAGCAGGGATTGAATCCATGAAATGTAGCCAGTTAACCGCCCTTCACCCGAAAGCATGATAACTTGTTAATTGATTCGTGGCAGGTCTTCTGACTTTCCCAATTTCCGGATACCTTCCCATCCAATAATTCTGAACAGTGGTTTTTAGATTCCGAAAATACAATGCAAACTAAGTTGCATCGGGATTACAGCTACGGGGATAGTTCCGGATTTTCACCGAATTCCCTTTTAATTCTGATTGCTTTTTTTAAACAATTCTGATAACCGCAAATGCATTGCAACATTAAAACAATAAAAAAGGGAAGCGTAAATTAATTATTAACCGGATGTTGAAAAGTGGTTTAAACTCCTACGGTTGTTCGATTATAACTCATTCGGGAAGTGTTCCTTTGTTAGATTCTAAAATATATTATAGTAAAGAAACCAACCGTGCCTACCGGACAGGCAGGCTACCGGTAGGCAGGCAAATAACTGGAATTTTTATTTTCATATGAATGAACATATAAGTTTATCCAATGATAGTGCAATCAACAATGCCTTGGAAAAGGCTTTGAAAGACACCTCATCTTCTGCATCGGTAACAAAATTCCTTTTCGTATTTGCTCATAAATGAAGAGTTTTTAATTTTACATAAATTGTCTATCGCCACTTAAACGTACTAAGATTTTAAATATAACTTTGACCTGATAAATTGTAGATTTGTGAAAATAAAAAATGCAGCCTTCCATACCACATACAATTCCTTCTGAAAGCCTGGCAATTGCTGGACTGGTTAAAAATAAAATATCATTAGCGGATGAAACTGCTTCTGTAATTTTGTTTGGTAGCCGTGCACGCGGCGATGCAGAAAATGACAGTGATTGGGATTTTTTGATACTTACAAAGCAAACAGATACGGACTTATTATCCGATAAATTCAGAAAAATCATACTTCGGGATGTAGAGCTAAAATACAATGTGGCGATATCGCTTATGGTAAAAAACACAACATTGTGGCAAACTGACTATGCAGTAACCAATATTTATAAAAGTATAAATGAAGATGGAATATTGCTTTGAAAAACAAATATGACTATATAAACTACAAGCAGCAAAAGGCGGCGCAATCAATAAAAGAAGCCAAACTCCTTATGGAAAATGGGCTAAATGATACTGCTATTAGTAGATTATATTACGCAGCCTTTTACGCCATTAATGCATTGCTTGCGATTAACGGGTTCAATCCCAAAACACATAGCGGCACTAAATCAATTTTCAACAAAGAGTTTATACTTACCGGTAAAATAGAAAGTCGCTTTTCAGATTTTTATTCTTTCATTATGGCCAAAAGGTTTGAAGCTGACTATGATGATTTTGTTTTTATAGATGAAAATAAAACAGAGTCGTTACTCAAAGAAACCGAGGAATTTGTAGACACAATAAATAGTTTAATAAAAATGCCTTAATTGGCTTTTAGACTTCATCAGTCTTTTTAGAAAAAAAACCAGTCTGGAATAAATAAATCATTTATACTATTTCGTTTTTATTTTGGAGAAATATTTTAACCCACATTGCAGCAAAAGCCTCTTCGACTGTTAAAATTTAATTTTTTTTCAGAAAAATTATCACCCTATTCTCAATTTACCTGTGGGGGGGTACATGCAACTAAAATCCATCGCACGTATAAGTCGAGTTTTTGAT
>DATKQQ010000301.1:0-15386 GCA_035532615.1 Hanamia sp. | reverse complement strand
ACCATTTTAAAAGACTCTCAGTTCTTTGTTCACTTTTATAGAGATTAGCAATTTTTTCATCAACGAATTGATAGCTGAAATCTGCATCAGGATAAATTTGTTTGAAAGCCTTTTGAATTTTACTGATACCGTTCTTCCATTCCAAACCTCCGGCAGTGTTTGGTTTCAAACGAATGTGAAAAGTGGAACCAGGGCTACCTGCAAATACCAAAGGATCTATTTTGCCACGTGTAGAAGTTTCATGAAAATCCTGCATCACACCAACGATTGGCATATTTTTTCCACGAAAACTCAATTGTTTCCCAATGGCATCCTGAGGATTCTGAAAGCCTAAGAGTTTTGCATAAGTATTGTTAATGATAAATTCTTTCATGGTGTCACTTGGTTCCACATCTCTACCAGCTAATAATTTCAACTGGTAAACTTTGAGATAATTAGGATCGCCCCACCTGATCTGTATATTGGCTTTTAAATCTTTCTTTGGTGCATAGATCACGTTTGCAATAGATTGCCCTACGTCTGCCGGGGAGTAAAACCCGGTGGCGGCTATTTCAACTTCAGGTATAGCATTGATTTCATTAAGTAATTGCTGATTGTGTTTAGCGATAGTGTCCTGCGGGGTATCAAAAGTGATAATTCCATCTGTAGTAAAACCTATATTTGAATTGATAGAATAATTAATTTGTTTACTTACCATTAGAGTTGCAATCACAAAAAATTGGGCAATCACAAATTGGGAAACGGTAAGTGTTTTCCTCACCCATGCATGCCGCGTTTGCGAAGAGTTTGAAATCGCCTGGTTCTTTAAAATCAATACAGGCTTGAATCCCGAAAGGATCAATGCTGGGTATAAACCGGAAAGAAAACTAACACTTACGGTGAGCAATACCAAAAAGATGATCATTGAAGGTTGATGGATTAAATCGAAATGCAATCCCTCCGGAATAAAATTGGCAAATACTTTTAATAAAAGCGGTGCTATGATAATTGAAATGATCGTAGCAATAAAAGTTATGAAAAATGTTTCAGTTAAAAATTGGAATACAAGATTTTTCCTGGAACTCCCCATTGTTTTTCTGATACCAATTTCCTTTGCGCGTTGAGATGCCTGCGCTGTAGTGAGGTTAATAAAATTAATGCAACCTAATAATAATAAGAAAGCTGCTATCGCCAGAAGCCCGTATAGCGTTGACTTATCGGCGATCCTTCCTCCATGGGAAGCATACTTGCTATCAAAATGAATATCGTTTAAAGGTTGCAAATGAAAAGCAATTTGAAGAGCCGGATTCTTGTTGGCATCTTTATCATATTTATTCAAAAGGTTTTCCAATTGGGCTTCTGTTTTCTCCGGTGAAGTGTTTTTTGAAAGCCTGATATACAATTGTGTAAACCAGCCATCCCAGACATTCATCATAAAATCTTTCTGAAGACTTGTTTTTGAAATGGTGGCATAAGAAATAAATTCGGCTGCGTTGAAAACAGTTTGTTCGTCCAGATCTTTTACCACTCCTGAAACGGTTGCTGTAAGGTTATCATTATAATTGATTTGTCTGCCAATAATACTTTGAGGAGGAACATTTGGGAAGTATTGCTGAGCCCGGCTTTGGGTAAGCACTACTGAATAGGGATCTACCAAAGCTGTCTTTTGAGAACCTGCAATCCATTTATAATTCAGCAGTTGAAAATATTGCGCGTTGGTAAAAATAATGTTGTCTTGTTTTTTAAATACCAGTGGCGCTACTTCACTTTTCTTTGCTATGCTCACTTTCGCAGTTGCATCTCCCTGGAATTGCCTGATAGGAACGGTTAGTGCTACTCCTGTTACTTCATTCTGAACCGCATTGCTCAAAGGCGCCTGAACGGCTGCGCTATGACCTTCGGAACTGTTAAATTTTGCATCAATTACGACACGATAAATTTGGTTTTGATCTTTTTCAAACTTATCAAAGCTGAATTCGTAATGAACAATTAAAAATATCACCAATGCGGCGCTGATGCCGATGGATAGGCCAAAAACATTAATGACGGAGAAAATTTTATTTCTCTGAAAATTTCGAAAAGCGGTTTTGGAATAATTTCTTATCATTTTATCTTCGTTTATAGATAACTGTTATATTTTATTTTTTATAGTAAACCAACCCACCTACCGACAGGCAGGCAAATATTTATAATTCTTATTTTCTTCATTAGCATATTAGGCTAATTATCACATTGGCAAATTAATTCTATTCACTCCTCAGGCTCTTCACAGGATTAGCTAATGCCGCTTTTATTGCCTGGTAACTCACGGTAACCAATGTGATAAACAATGCTCCCATACCTGCTACTGCAAAAATCCACCAGCCTAAATTGGTCCGGTATTGATAATTCTGTAACCAGTTATGCATGAAATACCAGGCAACAGGCATGGCTATCAAAAGCGAAATCAACACCAGTATTACGAAATCTTTCGACAGCAAACCCCATAAATTGAAAACAGTTGCACCCAAAACTTTTCGCACTCCAATTTCTTTTACTCTTTGCTCTGCCATAAAAGAGGCCATCCCAAATAAACCAAGGCAGGAGATAAAAATGGCAAGTATGGCAAAGAAGCTGACGAGCTTGCCAATTCGCTCCTCATCACCGAATTTTTTTGCATACTCTTCATCAGCAAAGTGGTAATCAAAAGGCTGATCAGGACTGTATTCCCGGAAAACAGAACCTATTTTTGCAATCGCATCATGCATATTTTCTGAAGGGTTTATCCGGATGTCTATAACCTCTTGTGGATCATTGTTAGTGACAAATACCGTTCTGAATACCGGCTCGTAAGGTGATTGCATTACCATATCTTTCACTACGCCTAATACATGATAAAGATTCCCATCCCAGGTAATAATTTTTCCAACAGGGTTTTTAATGTTCATGAATTTCACGGCAGCTTCATTCAAAATAATCCCTGATGAATCTGTTGGAAATTCTTTTGAAAAATCCCGGCCTTCCTTGAATTTCCAACCTATCGTTTTACCAAAATCTCTTGAAGCGAAAACAACCCCGAAATCTCCCTGCAATGAAGGATCTTTCCCCTGCCAGGTAAATCCATTATCTGTTTCATCCACATAATAAGTCGGGCTTGATGATTCGGCAATTTCCGAAACTGCCCCTGAGTTTTTTAATTCAGCACTTGCGGCATCAAAATGTTTGTGAATGTCTTCTGTGGTCATCTGTACGGTTACCAATCCGTCGCGACTATACCCAACAGGGCGGTTTTTTGCAAATTGTATTTGGTTAAAAACTACGATGGTTCCAATAATTAAAATCACTGATACAGTGAATTGCAATACCACCAATACTTTACGGGGAAGTGAAGCAAACTGGCCTACCCGAAAAGTTCCTTTTAGAACTTTTACCGGCTTAAATGAAGACAGATACAATGCGGGGTAACTTCCGGCAATAATCCCGGTAATTAATGTAAATACAATTCCGAAACCCCAAAATAAAGGACTTGTCCATGGAATTAAATTTTTTTTATCAGCTACCTGGTTAAAAGAAGGAAGAATAATTTGAACCAGGAAGATTGATACGGCAAAAGAAAAAAAAGTGATTAATAAAGATTCAGAAAAAAATTGTTTAATTAATTGTCCCCGCATGGATCCTATTGCTTTCCTGATGCCTACTTCTTTGGCTCTCTTTTCCGACCTCGCGGTACTTAGATTCATAAAATTGATACAGGCAAGAAGCAAAACAAAAAAACCAATGATACCAAATAACCAGACAAACTGAATTCTTCCACCTACATTAATGCCATTTTTAAACTCTGAATATAAATGCCACTTGCTCATTGGAAGTAAAAAAACCACCGGCTTAAATGCCGCATCAGCGGGTCTAACGTTTTTCAGCTTGGAGTCTTTTATTTTTTCTGAGACATTTTGCATGTTGGCATTATCAGCGATTTGCACAAAGGCCTGGAAAGAATTGTTGCGCCAGGGATTGGTGGCTTTTTCCGACCAATTATTATTATCAATGTATAATTGCCATGGAGCTATGAAGGTAAGATCCCTAAAGTTAGAGTTGTATGGTAAATCCCTGTAAACCCCTTCTACTTTTACATCGAACTTGTTATCAATTTTTAGAATTTGATTCATTGGGTTAGTGATACCAAAAATAGCTTTTGCAGAAGACGAGGAAAGCAGAATGGAGTTATAATCTTTTAGAGCGTTTCTTGAGCCTTCCATCATTTTTAAAGAAAGCATTTCAGTGATTGCGGGTTCCATGAAGCTGCCACTTCTTGTTATCATTTTATCTCCAAACTTTATTACGTGCGAATTATTCCACGAAGACATGCTGATATATTTGAAATCGCTTCCATAATCTTTTTTCAATTCAGCACCCATTAAATAGGGGAGTGAATTTTGAGTGCCCACATCGCCATTAAATGTCTGGTGTTGCATCACCTGCGCGATATGGCTGTAGTTTGAGAAATTCTTATTATAAGAAAGTTCATCGTGAATCCAAAGGCCAATCAACATGGCCACAGCCATACCCACTGAAAGGCCGGTTATATTGATAACTGAATGCGCTTTGTTTTTGATCAAATTGCGCCATGCGGTTTTGAAATAATTTTTAAACATGAGAATTTGATTTATTTTTTATTAATTATTGTTCGTTTAGTCATACCTGTTAGTTTGTTATTTTTTCTTCCTGTACAGTAAGCTAACCTACCTACCGGTAGCCAGGCAAATATTTCAGTTTTCCTTTCACTATTCACCTACTTATTTCTCAAACTATCCACAGGGTTGGCCACCGCTGCTTTTATTGTCGGCATATTTATTCATTTCTTAAATACGAACTTGGATTTGTGACAAGCGCCTTATACAAATGCCATAGCACAGTTACAATAGTCATGGTAACCAGGGCGATCAAAGTTATAATCATTGGCAAAAATGAAACGTGAGATTCCGGGGTAACCTGGTTAAAAATTGATTTTGTGAGCATGTAGGAAATTGGAACGCCTATCAAATTGCCAAATCCAATTGCAAATAAAAATTCTTTTATTATTTGAAAGCTAATGTTACCTGTGCCTGCACCCAGCACTTTTCTAACGCTAATGTCTTTCATTTTTTTGCCCAATATCAATAATGCCAAACCAAAAATGCCTGTTATAGAAACGATAATCATTATCATAGATGCCGCAGACATCACTTGAGCAACTTGTGTAAAGCCATTAAAATAATTATCAAAAACAGCATCCTGGTAATAATAGTCAAATGGCAAATCGGGGAAAGTTTTTTTCCAGATACCGGCAATAGTGATATGCGCGTTTTTAAATAAACCTGGTTCCATTTTGGCGTAAACAAATTTTACATCCTCAGGTCTGCAACCCATAATGATACATGGCTTGACTTTATCTTTAAAGTTTTCGAAGTGAAAATCATTTGTTTCTCCAACAATAATATAATCATGATTATCATACTCAATTGTATTACCAATACCTGTTGCCCAATTCATCATCTTTAAAAAGGCCTGGTTGACAAGTACTGAAGCAGTTTCGTCGGTTTTAAATTTATCACTTAAATCCCTGCCGTTCGTGATTTTAATGCCTAACTGACTTGCAAAACCAGGCAATGCCTGTAATCCTAAAATGGTTTCTTCTTTGCCTTCACTTTTTATAATCATTTGTTTGGACCAATTGCCAAGTGGTTGCGCTGAACCGGTAACAGAAATGATATCGCTATTGTTTTGTAACTGGGTTTTGAACAATTCAAAATTTGCAGCCCCATTCAGTTGTACCACTACGTTATTTTCCGGTACGTATCCCCAGGGCTTTTCTCTTGCAATTTTATTTTCTCTTACAAATGCGAGTGTCATTGATAATCCTAAAAAAGTAAGAAAAAACTGAAACGCAAGGAGTGATTTCCTTAGCCGGTTTTTGCTGCCCAATATCATTTTACCTTTTACAATACTGACCGGCTTCAAAGAAGAAATATAAAATGCAGGATATGCAGCACTGCCAATTACAGTAATAAATATTAAAGCAAGCATTGCAATCCAAATGCCTGCATTCGAAAATAAATTTTCTGATAAATTGAAGTTTGCGATTTGAGAGAACCAGGGGACAAATAAAAATTTAGCTAAAAACGCTCCCAACAATACTCCTATGAAACAAAGAATAAAATTTTCGATAAGAAAATAGTAAATGATTTGCTTTCTGTTGCTGCCCAGTACTTTTCTTACTCCAATTTCTTTTAACCGGTTAGAAGCTGAAGCAATTGCAATATTCATATAATTAAAACAAACCAATATTAAAATGGCCAATGCAATCGCTGATATCATGATATCACCAATAATATTACTCGAGTTAAATTGGGAAAGATTTACTTTATACGAGTGAAACTGCATTGATTTCAAAGGCTGAAAATTATAGCCTGTAATTTTAGAATCTTTATTAGACTCATTGTATAAATCCACATATTTCTTGCTTTGGCCGAGGTCAGGTAAAATTGAATTTTGATTGGCAGTTTCCAAAAAAGTAATGTTTACGTTTTGTCCCCAATCATCGGTTGTATTTATTTCCAAAGCAGCTAATTTCGAAAATGGGATTAATGCCGAAAAATAAAATGAACTTTCCACAGGGCGCTTTTCAAAAACTCCCTTTACTTTAAAATTTTCCACTAATTGTTTTCCGGCAACATTAAACGCTGCGCTTATATTTTTACCAACAGGGTTTTCTTTTCCAAAAAGTTTTTCAGAAAGTTCTTCAGATAGTACAATGCCATCAGGGTCTGTGAAAGTTTTTTTATTACCCCATTTTACGGGGAAATTGAACATATCATAAAATGAGTTGTCAACAAAACTCAAGGACTGCTCAAAAACATTGTCGCCTTGTTTAATATCTGCGTCCAATAAATCAAGCCGGGCATAATTATTTATTTGCGGGTAGTTCTTTTTCAGCATTGGCCCAATAGGTGCAGGTGAATTACCCCATAATTGTTGAACACCATCTTTTGATTCAATGCGTTCAACCACATATATTTTATCGCGTTTTTTTTGAAAATCATCCGAATTGATTCTCCAACTTATATATACAAAAGCAACGAGACAGCAGCCAACCGCCAGGCCAAGGCCGCCAATATTTATGGCGGATGATAACTTGTTTTTCAGCAAGTTTCTCCAGGCAGTTTTAAAATAATTTTTTATCATTTTATTTTCGTTTATAGAAAATTGTTATTTATAGTAAACCAACATATATTCAAGATTCTTATTTTCTTCATTTTCACATTTTAGAATTTTCACATTAATATTTATTCACTTCTCAAACTATCGACCGGATTGGCTATTGCTGCTTTTATCGCCTGGAAACTCACTGTCAGCAATGTGATTATTACGCCTACGAAAATTACAGCTATAAAAACATCAATATTAATAGTCGTTCTATATTGATAATTTTTCAGCCACTCGTTCATAAAATACCAACCAACCGGAACAGCGATTGCGCAGGACAACAAAACAAGTATCACGAAATCTTTTGAAAGCAATTGCCATAAATTAAACACGCTTGCACCCAGTACTTTTCTTACGCCTATTTCTTTCACTCTTTGCTCTGCCGTGAATGATGCCAGGCCAAAAAGCCCGAGGCATGAAATGAAGATTGCCAGTACTGCAATGATTGCCGCGAGATTACCAACGAGTTCTTCATAATCAAATTTCTTTGCGTATTCTTCATCTGCGAAATGATATTCAAAGGGAGAAGCGGGATTATATTTATCAAAAATTGGTTTCAGTAAAGCAAGCGACTTCGAGGCAGGCATATTCGGGTTCAATCTAATGTCCACATTGCTTACCCAGTATTTATCAAATATGAGAGTAAGCGGAGAGATAGGGCGATATGGCGATTCCATTGGAATATCAGGGATCACTCCGATAACAGTCATGGGTCTGCCTCTCCAATTTAAAATCTTGCCCACAGGATGTTGAAAGCCCATGCGCTTTACTGCGGCTTCATTTAAAATAACTGAATTTGAATCTGCAAAATCTCTTGAAAAATCCCTGCCTGCCAATAATTTTATCCCTAATGTTTTTGTATAATCGTAAGTGGTGGTGATGGTTGAGAACAACACCGATTTTTCAACAGGCTGGCTTCCCGGCCATTCCCAGCCATCATTATTGCTTTGAATATCTGTAGGTGAAGAATTGCTTTGGCACATTGAGATGGCTGCGCCTGAACTTAATATTTCCTGTCGAAGCGCTTCAAAATGTTTGGCGATATCATCAGACCAATCCACAGAAATCAATCCTTTACTATTATAACCAATTGGCCTGTTTTTCCCATATTGTATTTGCTGATAAACGATGATCGTTCCAATCATTAGCACCACTGCACTCGAAAACTGAAGCACCACTAATATTTTCCGTGGCAATGAACTTCCTTTACCCGCTTTTAAATTTCCCTTCAATACACGCACGGGATTGAACGAAGAAAGATAAAAAGCAGGATAGCTTCCTGCCAGCAAGCCGGTGACGATAGTGAATAAAATCATGATCGACCAAAAAACAGGGTTAGCTAACTGCAAGCTCATTTCTTTATCGGTGAGCCTGTTGAAATATGGCAAAGCAAGAACTACCATACCCAGTGCCAAAAAAAATGCAAACGCAGCCATCAATACCGATTCATTTAAGAACTGATAAATAAGCTGTTTTCTTCCGGAACCCATTGCCTTGCGAACACCAACTTCTTTTGCTCTTTTCTCAGACCGTGCAGTGCTTAGGTTCATGAAGTTGATACAGGCGATAAGCAAAATAATAAAACCCAGAATGCCAAACATCCTTACGTATTTTATGAAACCGCCTACATTTTTACCGTTTTCAAAATCGCTGTACAATCTCCATTTCGACATTGGATGAATAAACAATTCCGGTTTAATGTGCGCTAAACTATTCTCATCTGTGAGATGAGACAACACAACATCTTTAATTTTTGTGTCGACGTTTGCCGGGTTGGTATTATTATATAATTGAATAAATATCTGCCATGAATTATTCCCCCAATTGCCTATGCTATTTTGTTTTATTCCCGGATTAATACTTTCCTGCAATTGAAAAGGAATTAAATAATTGAAAGTAAACGAACTGTTCTTAGGTTCTTTATCTACAACCGCTGTTACTTTTAAATCAGTTTGATTATCGAGTTTTACTACTTTACCAATCGGATCCTGGTTTCCAAAGAGTATATTGGCTGTTTCTTTTGTTAGTACAATTGAATAAGGGTCTTGCAAAGGATTTTTATCTCCTTCAAGTATGTTTAAAGAAAACATATTGACAGCTTCTTTTCCAATAAAATGCCCTTCTTTGCTAATTTTTTTTTCACCATATACCAACGAATGCCTTTGACCCCAATCGCACATTGCCACGGCTTTGAAATCAGGAAATTTATTTTTAAGTTCTTCGCCTAATGGGTAAGGCAATGCTTGTTGAGTACCCCGAACGCCATCAAAGGTTTGATTCATCATTACCTGGTAAATGGTATCGTAGTTTTTAAAGTTTTTGTTGGCGGAAACCTCATTGTAAATCCATAATCCGATAATCATCGCAACCGCCATCCCTGTTGCCAAACCAAAAATATTAAGGAAGGAATATGTTTTATTCCTGGTAATGTTACGCCATGCGATTTTGAAATAATTTTTTATCATTTTATTTTCGTTTATGGGTAATTGTTATTTTATAGTGAACTAACAAATACTCACGATTCCTATATTTCCTCATCAGCATATCAGCTAATTAATTCTATTCACTTCTCAAACTATCTACCGGGTTGGCCACTGCGGCTTTTATAGCCTGGTAACTTATCGTAATGAATGCAATCAATATCGACAATACAGCGGCCAAAGCAAAAACCCACCATTCCATGTTGATGCGGTACGTATAAGTATCCAGCCATTTACTCATAGCCCACCAGGCGACCGGAGCAGCTATCAAAAATGAAATGCCTACCAATTTTAAAAAATCAAGAGATAACAGGGAAGCGATTCCTGTAACAGAAGCGCCTAACACTTTCCTTATGCCGATTTCCTTGATCCGGTTCTCTGCCATATAAGTAGCGAGCCCAAAAAGGCCTAGGCAGGAAATGAAAATAGTAAGCACGGCAAATAAACCTGCCAACTCTCCGGTACGCTGCGCATCTTTAAATTTATTGGCGTAAGATTCGTCAACAAAAACGTATTCCAAAGGATAATCCGGGTTATACTTCTTAAATATCTTTTCGACGCCAGCCATATCAGCAGTGGTAGTTTTGGCGGGATTGAGCCTGATGTGTAATATTTGCTCAAACATCTTTCCCGGCCCAAAAACTATCAACGGATTTATAGTTTGCTGGAAGGGAGATTCAATTACAAAATCTTTGACAACACCTACCACATGATACTGAATGCTATCACCTGTTTCCCTGACAGTCATGCCAACAGGATCTTTCACATGCATCGCTCTTACTGCCGATTCATTTAATACAATGGCATTGCTGTCTGTAGGATAATTATACACATCTATATCGCGGCCTTCTATGATTTTTACTCCCATTGTTTTTGCAAAATCAGCATCGGATTGAAAGCGAATGAAATCAATCTTTTCATCTGCTTTTGAACTGCCATTCCATTGAAGTCCATTTTCATCACTCCATCTTTGTGTGATAGGACTGGCAGACTGTGTAATAGACGTTGCCCAACCATCATTCAATAATTCATTTTTAATAGATTGATAATGTTGATCCACCTTTCCCTGGGTGAAAACATAAATGAGATTTTCCCTGTCATATCCGGATTGCCTGTTAAGCCCATATTGAATTTGACGTGCAACAATGATCGTAGCGATCATTAAAATAATGGCAAAAGTAAATTGGGTGACCACCAAAATTTTTCTTGGAGCAATTAAAGCATTTACTTTTAAAAGAGATCCCTTCAGCACTTTTGCCGGTTTGAAAGCGGAAAGATAAAACGCGGGATAGCTGCCGGCCAGTAAACCTGTGAACAATAAGAAAGCAATTGAGAATATCCAAAATAACGGGTCGGAGTAATTAATAAAAAGCTGTTTACCTACCAATTGGTTAAAGCCGCTCAGACTGATCTGAACCAAAAATAACGCAACCACAAAAGCAATGAGGCTTAGCAAAATACTTTCTCCCAAAAATTGCATGATTAAATAACCGCGTTGAGCTCCAACTACTTTACGAATGCCCACTTCCTTTGCTCTTTTTTCACTGCGTGCAGTGCTCAAATTCATAAAATTAATACACGCAATTAATAAAATAAATGCTGCGATGATCCCGAAAAGCTGCACTGCTTCTATTTTACCGGTTACCAATTTACCGTTGTAAGATTTTGCATATAAATAAACACGGTTTAAAGGTTGAGTGAACTCTTCTGTTGTAGAAGGATCTGGCGTACCTTTGGTGTGATCGATGGTGATGTCTTTAATCTTTGCATCGAAGGCAGATTCAGAAGTTCCAGGTTTTAATAAAACATAAGTATATACTGAATTCCATCCCCAGTAATCATCAGTCCAGCCAATTTTCTGCATATACGCCCAGGGTAGGAGGTAGGCAAAATTGAATTGTGTATTGTTAGGAAGATCTTTTAAAACGCCAGTTACGGTGCAATTATTTACGCTGTCAATACGAACGATCTTTCCCATCGGATCCTGGTTTCCAAATAATGCTTTTGCAAATTTTTGAGTAAGCACAATACTATAACTTCCCTGCAAAGCATCAGAAGGATTTCCTTCTATCAAAGGAAAAGTAAAAACATTTAGAAAACCACTGTCTGCAAAAGCGCCCTGGGTATTTAATTTTTTTTCGCCAGCGGTTAAAAGAAAAGTTACGTTTCGGTATCGTACTGCATCCTCCACTTCAGGATAATCCTTTTTCAATGTTGGCGCCATTATCATGGAGGTTGTGTTCCATGCAAATGCATTTCCCCGGGCATCTTTATCCCGGTTATACATCATGTATATCCGGTCTCCTTTTTTGTGAAAGCGATCCATGCTCAATTCATTTTGTATCCATAATAAAATGAGTATGGCACTGGCCATACCTATGGCAAGCCCTGAAATATTTATGGCAGAAAAACCTTTGTTTCTCCATAAATTTCTGAAAGCTATTTTGAAATAATTTTTAAACATAAAATGTATTTAAGCTGATAGCTATTGGCTAATAATTATTCACTTCGCAAACTCTTCACCGGATTTGCAATTGCTGCTTTTATTGCCTGGAAGCTAACCGTTACCAATGCCACAATCAATGCAAGAATCGCCGATAATACAAATACCCACCAATGAATATGTACACGATAAGCAAAACCCTGCAACCAATGCGACATAGCATACCACGCGATCGGAAATGCAATAATGGTAGCGACTAAGACAAGCTTTAAAAAATCTTTTGATAATAAGGTAACGATGCTGCCCACTTTTGCTCCCAATACTTTTCTTACCCCGATTTCTTTTACACGTTGAGTGATTTCAAAGGCCGATAAACCAAATAAACCCAGGCAGGCAATGAATATGGCAATGCAGGCAAATACCGAGAAGATAGTTTCCTGTCTTTGTTCTGATTGGTAGAGTTTATTAAAATTCTCGTCAAGGAAGGTGTATTGATAAGGCAATTCAGGCAAATATGATTTCCATATTTTTTCAACGGAAGCTAATGCACCCTGAATATTATTACCGGAAAGTTTTATCGAAAGTTTGTTGAATGAAGAATTGGTTGGCGTTGTTGCCGGATTTAATAAAATCATTGGAACAATTTTATGTTGAAGAGATTCAAAATGAAAATCGGCCATAACCCCAATTACGCGACCTTGTGTACCTCCATATTTGAAATCTTTGCCTATGGCATCCTGTGGCGATTTCCAGCCGATGGCCTTTACGGCAGACTCGTTCAAAATAAAATTGGAAGTATCCATACTGTAATCGCGGGAAAAATTTCTTCCGGCAACCAAATGAATACCATAAGTGGGAATGAAATCATAATCAGCATCTACATATTTTATATCCGTAGTTAAGGGCTGCATAGAATCACTAACCATGGTTGAAGCGCCATTTTCATCAAGCAATCTGCCGGTAGGAATGCGTGAAGAACGGGCTACATCTTTAATGCCGGGGCTTTGTAATAAATCATTTCTGAACGCATCATATTGGGGATTCACGGAATTATAATAAGGCATGGTAATTATATGTTCCTTATTATAACCCAAAGAAGAATCCTGCATATACCGCAATTGCTGAAAAACAATAATTGTAGTAATAATAAGCACAATGGAAATGATGAATTGTGCTACCACCAATACTTTTCTGAAAGAAACGTTACCGCCACCGGCTTTAAACAAACCTTTTAAAGTTTTTACGGGTTGAAAAGATGACATGAATAAAGCAGGATACAGGCCTGATAAAATGCCCACGACAAATGGCGTTAAAAAAAGCGGCACCAATACCGACCATTTCAAAAGAATAGTTATGGAAAGTTGTTTTCCGGAAAATTCATTAAGCCATGGCAGCGTATAATATGAAAGGGCAAAAGCAATTAAAATAGCTGCCCAGGCGATGAGAACAGACTCACTGAGAAATTGAAATATCAATCCTTTTCTCCGCGCACCAATTACTTTTCGAATGCCAATTTCTTTCGCCCTTAATGAAGAGCGGGCTGTAGAAAGGTTCATGTAATTGATACAGGCTATCAATAAAATAAATAAAGCAATAGCAGAAAAAATGTAAACCCTGTTGATATCGCCGTTGGGTTCAGCCTCATAATCGGTATGTGAATATAAATGAATATCGGTAAGTTTTTGCAATCCGAGCTCTGTCATTTTTGAAGGTTGATTCGGAGCATATTCAGCAGCCATGTGTTTATTCAGAAATGCAGGAAAACGTGCTACCATTCTTTTGGGATTGTAATGATCAGGCAGTACAATAAATGTAAAGAAAGCATTATTGCCCCAATTGGTTTCCAGGTTTTTTTCGCCATAAACTGCAGAATCTTTTAAAGTGCTGAAAGAAATTAATACGTTCGGGTGCATAAATGAATTCTCAGGAAAACCTTTGTAAATGCCGGTTACTTTTACATCAAACTGGTTATTTACTTTTATTACTTTGTTCATTGGATCTTCATTGCCAAAATATTTTTTGGCTACATCTTCCGTAAGCATTACACTAAAGGGATCCTTTAATGCGGTTTTAGGGTCACCTTCCAAAACCTTCAAAGTAAAAACATTGAATAGATTATCATCCGCTACATACACATCGGGTTCAGCGATAATTTTCTCTTTATATTTAAAGGGCATTGTTCCGATGTCTAACAGCCGTGTCATTTTTTTTATCTCCGGAAAATCAGTGGGAAAATAATATCCGAATGGAGGTGCGATAGCGCTTAATTTCAAAGAAACAGCGCCCGCTGCATTTTTAAAAGTTCTTGTAACCCTGTAGATATTTTCGGCATTTTTATTATAGCGGTCGTAACTTAATTCATTCAGTACATAAGTTGTAATTAGCAAACAGCAGGTAAGCCCCACCGTTAATCCAAATAGGTTAATGAACGAGATAAATTTATATTTCATCAGGTTGCGCCAGGCGATTTTGAAATAATTCTTTAGCATGTTATTTTATGTTTACTTATAATTCTTAACTTAGTAAATAAGAAATTTTTTTCAAGTACCCTTCTTTTTCATTTTTACGCACAGATAACAGATAGACTTATTTACTTACCTTTTATGGTTTGTGGAACCATTCGTTATTGGCATTATTATTTTATACAAAAAATCAAGCCGCGATTTTTTGTATTCATTTTCAACATTTTAGATTTTATAAAAAAAAATAACTGTACGGTTTTGATACAGGTTGTGTATCAATTATGATACACAAGAAATCATTCCGGATAGGCGAAACTTCTCTGTTTTTAACCAACAAAAGATGAAAAAGTGAGTACCTTTAGTCAAGGATTCCGACGTTTTATTATATTGAAGAATCAGGAGAGAACAATCGTTTGATCAGTTGGGGAAGGCGTAAATTATAAATAGTTTTATTTTACTTTTTGTTTTAAACTTTTTAGTTTTATTTTTGTGCAACTTTACTCAAAAATAAAATCATTAAAAAATGGCAGAACACTC
Source organism: Hanamia sp. (assembly GCA_035532615.1). Classification (GTDB taxonomy): domain Bacteria; phylum Bacteroidota; class Bacteroidia; order Chitinophagales; family Chitinophagaceae; genus Ginsengibacter. Next base: position 264 of record DATKQQ010000301.1, on the reverse strand, counting down.
TAACGAAGATAAAATCGCCTTCAAGGGAATATTACTAGTTACTCTTGTTGAAATATTGGTTATTCTAATGTTTTGTGCCATTAATTTATAATCTGCTTTTTCAGGAATAATTCCTGATTAGGCGCTAATACAAAACCGCCATCAAAAATATTGATTACTTCATCCATTCAAAATAGGTAAGGCTACTCATTTCCTTTTTAGCCCGGTACATGTCTTTTAAAGCTTTGCATAATTCCTCTTCAACGGCATCCAGTGTTTCAAAAC
>DATKQQ010000300.1:0-3465 GCA_035532615.1 Hanamia sp. | reverse complement strand
AAATTTAAATCGAGATTGGTAGGGCGATGTGCTGTTGAATATTGTTCTTCTGATGCAATTGCTCCCTGGTTCACTAAACTTTTCGTCCACTCTGCAAATGCGGCTTCATCCCAATGATCTTTGAAAATTTCATTTTTATGCCAATGCGCTAACACCTTTGATAGTTCTCCGGCAGAATCATAAGGCAACTGAAAAGCGGCAATCGCTTTTCCATCCGGAGTAGAAAGAAAGGAATGAATTTGCTTATGCTGTTCATCCATGATAAAAACGCCACAACGGATAAAAGGCACGCGAAGTGTGGTTAATTCATTCCATATTAAAGGAGTAATTTTTTCGAGATCTCTTGTTGTTCGCATAGATGCAGTTTCTGCGCGGACCCGGTCGAGGGATGCCTGCTTTATCGCTTCTCTTGTATTGGCTTCTGCATCTTTTAAATCTTTATATCGTTTGTAAGTGAGACTAAGCACAGAGGTAAACCGGCGGTAAATTTTTAATTCATCTTCAGATAATTCTTTTTCCGTCCATGCATATACACCTCCTTCATTGAAGAAGAAGAAGTAACCGTATTGAGCGGTATCTGTCGGATAATCGGGATAGGCTATTTGTGGCCTCATCAATTGATAGTATTGTTTTATTTCATCGCCCCGCAAAACAGGATGGTATTCTTTTTGTAAAACCCAATTATCATAGACGCCTTCAAGCACAGGATGGCCTTCCATTTTAAGTTTACCGATAATTTCAATTGATTCCCCTAGTTCAGTTGTGTTCATTGTAGAAAGTTCAGCAAAATGAGTTTCTTTATCCATTAGACCTACGCCACATCGCCGGGGGGTGATGCTGAGCGATTCCACTTCATGATAAAATACTTCAATTGTATCAGCCAAATCCCGTGAACTATGCATGGACATTGCTTTTCCTCTCACCCTTTCCAGTGCTGCCTCAATAGTTGCTTCCCTTGCCTGTGCTTCGGCTTTTTGCAGATCCCGAAAACGAGTGTAAGTCAGATCAAAAACCTTTGCAAGCCTTATTAGAATTTGCATTATTTCGTTACTTGCCGGTTCTGCAATGGAAAACATCATAAAACCATAGGAGAAAAAGGCAGCGTGATGAACTCTCCTGCCTTTGATATTTGAAAGCTCAATCGGCAGTTTTACATCTTGTTTTACGAACTTTAGCCAGTCATTGAGATCTTGCCCTGTTAGGTCAATAATAATAGAAATCTCTTTACTTTGCCATGCTTTATAAATTTTTGACATTGTTGTCGGTTCGTCCAGTGAAAAGAGGTATTCATAATCGAGCTTGTTTCCAATTTGATCAGTTAGCCAAATTTCTGCTTTTTTACTTTCTTCATTTATAATCCCTATACTCATTCGGTCAGGATTTATTCCTAATAGGCCAAACTGCTCAAAAAGGACTTTAGCTGTTTCAGCCAGTTCTTCACTTCTCTGCATCGCCATGGTTCTTGCACGAACTCTTTCCAATGCTAATTGAATTTGAGATTCCCTCGACTGCGCTTCTGCTTTTTGCAAATCAAGAAAACGGGTATAAGTTTGCCCAAATGCATTAGCAAATCTTCTTAATAAAGCATCCTCCTCGTCACTAAAAGGTATTGTGTTGAATCTGCAAATTGAAACCCATGTGTCTTTCAAAATGACTATTGACCAGGTATAACCAGGCTTTTCATACATTGACTGTTTGATCTCTTCAGAGGTTAAATTCTTATATATTGTTTGGGTATTAATGTAATCCTGCCAGGAATCTTTTTCCTCCTTTGAGAACACGTCTTTAAATAGATCTGTGCCATCCTTCTTGAAAGTTTCAATGTTTTTTTCTACATGGTGGAAATAAGGATGATCTACTCTTGGGAAATGAACATAATTATTAAAAATGGTACCGCCGTCTGCTACCACCTCAATCCACAAATCCCAATCTCCGCGGGGTATTCCATTGCTGAAATTGGCAACTTGAAGATTTACTCCCAGTTTTAAAAGTTGTTCAACTAATAAATCCAGTACTCCCAGCAAATCATTTTGTTTCTGCATTGCCATGGTTCTGGCACGCACTCTTTCCAATGCCAATTGAATTTCAGCTTCCCTTGCCTGCGCTTCCGCTTTTTGCAAATCGTTGAAACGGGTGTATGTTAATTCAAAAACTTTTGCGAAGCGAAGTAGAATATCAAAATGTTCAGCTGATAATGGTTCAAGGCTTGCGAGGTTCAAACAGCCGAAATTATTAAAGGACGCAGAGAGATAAACACGATCAGGGGCTTTCATTCCCGCAATTACAAAATCAGGCAAGTGTAAAAGTTCTGTTTGAGTGAATAAAAATTCGTCCCAATTTTTTTTATCTTTTTCTTCCAGTACATATTGCCATTTATTTTTCCGCTCTTTCCATGCTTTGATATATGCTGCATATGGAGGAAGTTGATGATTTTTTACGTATAAGCCAATGGGATCTTTCGGTGCTTCAGAATTAGCCATCCACCAGGTTGATCCATTTGATATCGGATCATAAATCATGATACGGCAACGGGTAAGAACTAAATCCAGTTTTGTAAGTTCTGTGAACACAGTGCTTATCAATTCTTTTAATTCGTCCGACTTTTGCATCGCCATGGCCCTTGCTCTCACTCTTTCCAAAGCAGCTTCTATTTCCAGTTCACGGTTTTTTTCTACAAGCTCTTTTTCAAGCTTCGCGTTTCTTTCTTTTAATGTTTGTTTCATTTATTGTTTCATTTTAAATGAATGAAATTGTTATAAATAAATTGCAGGTATTCTTTTATTTTATTGCTCCTTATGCCATTGTCTAAACAAGGATTTTATGATAACCTGGATATAATAATAGTAGTGTTTTTTAGGGTAAGCAAGGAATAGAAAAGTCAAAATCGGACTTCAACAGAAGGTTTTGGATATTGAGACACCAAAGATGAGAAATGAAAACGGGGTAACATATTTCAATTTACTATATCCCTGGTTGTTCAACTTTTTTTATACTTCCTGTTTTTATTGAGAGTATTCTAAAACAAATATAATGTTAGGACTATGATATATTGAAATTTATTTTGGTCTGCTATGCAATAAATTATGATCAGTTTATTGGAATCCCTGTAATGAATATTTATAATACGGAAACCACCCTACCCAATCGAGGTAAAACATCCTATTAAGAGTGTACGACCAGGCTATATTGATTGAATTTATTAAAGAAATTTATAGGGTGTCCCATCAATGTCATTTAGTTAGGGATTTCAAAAGCATAATATCACCTCTTCGGGGTTCTGATACGAGATTATATGGGAGCTATCATCATGTTATCCCTTCGGAATTTAACCCACATTGCAGCAAAAGCCTCTTCGACTGTTAAAATTTAATTTTTTTTCAGAAAAATTATCACCCTATTCTCAATTTACCTGTGGGGGGGTACATGCAACTAAAATCCATCGCACGTATAAGTCGAGTTTTTGAT
>DATKQQ010000299.1:0-11993 GCA_035532615.1 Hanamia sp. | reverse complement strand
TTTTATCTAATATCTTAAAATCAACTATTAACAATGAATCTTTCTCTAATATATTTTGAAAATTCCTGCATACTATTTTTTTTATTTTTCCTTTCTTTAAATTTTTTCTGAATGTCTTTAAGAATTAACAGCATGTCATTCTCGTTCTTAAAATCACTATTTAGATTTTGGTTATTCATCCGTTTTAATTCATTTTTTTTATTTAAATAAAATAATAGCAACTCTGTATGAGTATTATAACGATAAAAGGGAACGTCCTCGCCAATTAAAATTGTAACAGGTTCTTCATTTAAAACAAACAAGTATCTTTTAATAGCAGGTATATATAAAAACTTTTTTCCTTCACTGTAAAATCCATAAATTTTTGAAGGTTCAAAACTTAAGAACTTTTTATTTTTCTGTTTCAAAAGAATTATTCCCTGGGCTTCATAACCAAAGTCGGAATGCAAACCTGCAAATTTCTCCTTCAGGCGGTAAGAAGTAGTATAACTCAATTTATTTTCTACAAAGTTTTCTTTTGTAAGATACACGCCTGCACTATCCTTTATATGCTTTCCATAACCGCAAAGACATATTGATAAAAACGCGATACTGAAACAGAAAAATGGTTTCATAATTAATTACATTGCCATTGTTACTAAATATATATTATCGCATCACTGGTACGGAAAAATTCAAATACCTTATTGCATCCTTGGTTGATTTAAACGTTTTTTCAATGCCCTTTTCTTTTAGTTTATTTTCAATATACTTTAAAATCTTCTTTTCCGAATAAAACTCCTTTAACTTATTATTTTCAAGAACAGCTGTATTTGAAGAAATTAAGCCAGGGCTTTCATTTACATTAACTAATGGGTCAAAAATTTCGATTGCTCCAAAAGTTAATTGTCTATATAGCGACGATTTGCCTATCCTGATAAAATAAGTTGAATCTTTTTTTGACAAAGTGGTATCTGAGCCAGCAAGTACAACCTTATTTATTTCAGATATTTTATAGCGTTTTATTAGTTTTCCAGAATCTGAATAAAGTTTAAAGTTGCAAACAGGAAACTTGAAGTAGGCATATTCAAAAACTCCTTTAATACTTTGGCCATTATTCAGAATTAATTGTACCAAAATATTTTTTATAGTCAATATGATACTTGGAATCAGGGGCTCCATGGATTACTTGCCCCTGACAAAATATCGGTAACCTTAACAGAAAAAAAGCAAATACAAATAAAATATTTTGCATAATAAGAGTGTGAATATTATCAATTAGTCTATTGAGAGTACTTACGCTGAACCACCAACGGCTCCGCATATAATGCCCGCAATACCTAATGGACTACCCAGAACTGCGCCACAAACATCGCAAACGGCAGCTCTAAGCCAATACCAAAAACTATGTTTTGTTGCTGTTAATTCAGAATTATATAGGCTCATACTTCCAACTCCGTTACCTCTTTTAATTATATAATTTGCCCAATATGATGCACTATATCTACCTACTGAACAACTAGAAAGAAGTCCTGTTTTTTCAGCAGATGATAGATTTATATTATTGCTGATAGAGGATTCTAAACTAATTAAACTATCCGCAAAGGCTTTATAACTTGAGGAAACAGAAGAATAATCTGCAGAATCAACATTTTGATTTAAGTCATTCAGTGCAAGAGTATAAATTTGTTGTACATAGCTATTAGCTGTTGCGCTTAGCTTCCCTTGCGAGTACATTAGATTTCCTAATGAATCCAATTCTGGAATATTTGTGAAAGGTAGATAACCTAAACGTACTCCTTGATTATATGCAGAATCTACTTGTGCGGAAGTGTAACCAAGAGTTTGCATGTAACTTGTAACAGCAGATAATATAAGTGAATTATCTGATGAAGGTCCACCCAAAGTGTTAAGGACATAAGTTACTCCGGCATTATGTTGCTGGCCAATGTAATCCTCTGGGTTATTCGGATTTGTAATTACAGTTATAGTGCCTACACTACACCACCCCACTTCCATTAATTACACACGCACCTGTTATAGAATCATTATGATATCCAGTAGGACAGTTTTGTGCACACTTTCCAAGATAAAAATCCCAATGGTATCCTATACCGCAATATGGCACATCAGGAATTACCTTCTTAGTTGAATTAAGATTTTGAGTGGTTTGGGGATTGTTTAAATTCGACTTTGTACATGAAATAATTAATGTACTGCTCAAAAAAATAATAAATAAAGCAAATAGAAAATCTTTCATAAAATAAGTTTTAAGTTTATAAAAGAATGTTTCCAGTGGACAAATTTCAATATAAGTATTTTAAAAAGATAATATTTCCGGTTATAATTTATAACTTTCAGTGAATAATTTATGACTATGAGTAATAAAGCCCAAGGGCTTTACGGCTTTAGTGCAGCATAATGAAAATGCTGAAGAATAGTTCCTTATTGCATCCATTTATTTTGGATTGATTTATCAAATGGAAGAAATGAAGAGAAAGAGAAAATTAAAAATAATTGCTGATTATAAATAAAAATGAGGAATAAAAAATTCCAATAATCCCTGGTAAAAAAATCTATTTTGAATCAATAGCATTCTCATCACCGCGGTTTTTTTCAGGCCGCATCTGAGGGAAGAATAAAACATCCTGGATGGATGCCTGATTAGTAAGCAACATTACCAATCTGTCTATCCCAAAACCGATACCACTTGTGGGTGGCATTCCATATTCAAGAGCTCTTAAAAAATCATAATCAATGAACATGGCTTCTTCATCTCCCCTTTCCATCAATTTTGACTGTTCTTCGAACCGGTGTCTTTGCTCTAAAGGATCATTCAATTCGCTGTACGCATTGGCAATTTCTTTTCCGTTAATGATCAATTCGAAACGCTCTACCAATCCTGGTTTGCTGCGATGCTTCTTGGTAAGCGGGCTCATCTCTACCGGGTAATCAATAATAAAAGTGGGTTGTATAAAATGATCTTCGCATTTTTCGGAAAAAATTTCGTCAATCAATTTTCCTTTTCCCATTGTCTTATCTGCGTGTATGCCTAACTGTTGGCATACTTCTCTCAATCCGGCTTCGTCTTTATCACTGATATCAATTCCTGTAAATTCTTTAATGGCATCATACATAGAGATTCTTTTGTATGGCGCTTTGAAATCAATTTCCTTTTCGCCTGAAAGTACTTTGGTGGAACCATTTACTGAAAGGGCAGCATTTTCTAATAATTGTTCTGTTGTTTCCATCATCCATAAATAATCTTTGTAGGCAACATAAAATTCAAGTATCGTAAACTCCGGATTATGTGTGCGGTCCATTCCTTCATTTCTGAAGTTTCGGCTAAATTCATACACCCATTCAAATCCTCCGACGATCAATCTTTTTAAATACAATTCGTTGGCAATGCGCAAATAAAAAGGGACATCCAACGCATTGTGGTGGGTCTTGAAAGGCCTCGCTGCAGCGCCTCCTGGAATATTTTGTAAAACAGGTGTATCTACTTCCAGGGCTCCGTGTTCATTCAAAAATTCACGAATGGCATTCACCATTTTTGTTCGTTTGATGAAAGTTTCTTTTACATGTGGATTTACGATAAGATCTGCATAACGCTGACGATACCTGAATTCAGCATCTGTAACTTCATCAAAAGTTTCTCCATCTTTTTCTTTTACAACCGGTAGCGGTCGCAACGATTTTGAAAGCAATTTTAATTCTAAAACATGAACAGAAGTTTCCCCGGTTTTTGTAGTAAATACAAAACCTTTTACTCCAATGATATCACCAATGTCTATTAATTTTTTCCAAACAATATTATAAAGTGATAGGTCTTCGCCATCAGCAATGTCGTCCCTGCGTACATACAATTGAATTCTGCCGCTGCTGTCCTGCAATACAGCAAATGACGCTTTTCCCATATCCCGGATACTTAGGATCCTTCCTGCAATACAAACATCAGCAAAGTCTGCTTTATTTTCTTCACCCTTATAATTTGATTTGATAAAAGAAGCGCTGGTATTTACCGGAAATGATTCTGCCGGATAGGCATCAATACCAAGTTTGGTAAGTTCTTTTAGTTTGTCTCTGCGGATAATTTCCTGTTCTGACAGATGTTGTGTATTCATATTAATCAATAAAATTTTACTGTTTCTTACAGCAACTAAATAATTTTCGCAAATGTAAACTTTTGCGATGGAGATTAATGGCTTATTGGCTTAAAATGAAATGAATCCTTTGAAATAAGTTAAATATTATTCCCAGATGTTTTTAAGAATTACTTCTATTTTACAATCATCATCGAGCGAGAAGATAAAGGGCTTTACCGAAGAAAATTTTTGAAGAATATATTTTGAATCTTTGAGCAAGTAGATTTCTACAGATTCTTTTTCCGGATCAACTATGAGATAATATTTTATTCCAAAATTTTCATAGATAGAAAATTTAGAAATCCTGTCTTTTAATGCTGTTGACTCCGATAATATTTCTACAACTAAAGATGGGGGAAAGTCGAGAAATTTTTTATGAATTGGCTTGCAAACAATAGATGCATCAGGTTGCAAAATTGTATCTTCTTCCACTTTTACATCAATAAAGTCATAGACTTTGCAATGCTTACATTTCGACTTTTTTATAGCTGCTCTTAATTCAGAAACAATGTTAACAACAATCCACTGATGCCTTGGTGCAGGCGCCGGACTCATCGCATAAGGAATGCCCTCAATAAGTTCCCACCGTCCTTCCCAAAGGCAATAGTCTTCGTAAGTATAATTGGGCAAAATTTTTACTGCATTCATTGAATAAAGGTATTAATTTTTTATGCTAATGCCAACAACACCTGCCACGCTTCTAAGACTTTCCCCGCATCAAGCAATTCTGCTGCATATAAATGTAATTCCCTCTCCATTTCTACAGGATCTATTGAATAATATTGAAAAATGCTTTTTAACTTCTCATCCTCAAACGCAGGATCAATTACCTGGATTTGGTGCACATTGGCTAATTGTCCAAGATGATTACCCGTAAGTATTTTACTGTTTCTTATAGTATCCGGTAGATTATCAAAACCGATACCCAGTTCCACATTTGGTTTCTCCACCTCAAATAAATTATCAGCGTTGACATTTACATACCAGTTGCCACCAAGCCGCGCTACATGATGTAATTTAAGTTGATCAATCTTTCCATTTTTATCTAAAATCTTTTCATTGATATGCATTAGCATCACTTCACATATAATTAGGTTTCCTGCTCCGCCTTCATTTCCCAAATGTTTTACTTCAAGTACTTTACATTCCATTTGAACGGGGCTTTCTTTTACACGCGGCGGTTTTATTAATAGTGAAGGTTCTTTTGTAAAACCGGATTTTAAAAACTCATCTGTCTCTTTTAAGTATTCGCAACTGCACAGACTTACCTGCTGTATCATATCATAATCTACCATATTAATGGCCACTTCAGGTACTTCAAGCACATTCTGAAGTGTATGTTTGATAGTATTATTTCTCACTCTTCTCGCCGGCGAAAAAATAACAACAGGAGGATTGGTACTGAATAAATTGAAGAAACTAAAAGGGCTGAGATTTACATTTCCCTGCACATCAATGGTAGAAACAAAACATATTGGTCGTGGCGCAATAGCATGATTCAAAAAGTTTTGCGCTTCGGCGGTTTTTATATCTTTTAAATTGATTGTTTTGAACATAATCAAATAAAGAAAATCTTGGTTATTTGTCTCTTTACTGAAAGAAAAATTATTTAATTTTTTTTAACTCTAAAATCGAAAAATCACTTTCATCTTTCCTGATAATATTTTTTAATTTTCCTAAGCCTTCTACTTCCATTTCCACTGCATCGCCTTCCTGCAACCATTGTTCTTTATAATCCGGATTATTTAATTTTCCTGTGCCGTTTAATTCAAGAAAACATCCGGTTCCCACAGTTCCACTGCCTATTACATCGCCCGGGAATAATTGAACTCCATAACTGCAACGCTCAATAATTTCTGCAAATGTCCAATCCATGTCTCCCAAATTTCCTTCACTTACCTGCACTCCATTTACACTGCATTTCATTTTTAAATTGTAAGCATTCCCTACGTGATTTTCTTTCGCCGGAATTTTAAATTCTTCCAGTTCATCAGGCGTAACCAGCCATGGTCCAATTGCGGTAGCAAAATCTTTTCCTTTTGACGGGCCAAGGTTTAGTTTCATTTCTTCCATTTGCAAAGTTCTTGCGCTGAAATCGTTCATGATCATATATCCGCCGATATATTCATCAGCCTCCGATGCCTTAATATTTTTCCCGGGTTTACAAATAACAATGGCTACTTCCAGTTCAAAATCAAGTTTATTAAAATGATCCGGCATACAAATTATTTCTCCGGGGCCGGTGATACTATTATGATTTGTAAAATAAAAAACAGGATATTGATCAAATTCGGGAATCATTTCTACTTTTCTGTTTCTTCTTGATGCGGCTACATGCTGACGAAATGCGTAAGCATCCCTACAACTTGTAGGACTTGGAACTGGAGCAAGAATTTCAGCTTCATCAGCCTGTATGGCGCGATATCTTTTTGTACCTTCCTCTAAAGTGCTGTTAATAGAATGCGTAATGGGAAATGAATCTTCCCAGTAATTTAAAAACATCGTCATAGATATGGGTAAATTGGGATGTAGATTATCTGTATCAAACAAATAACCGTTTACCAATAGCGCAACTTGTGCATGGTCTTCTTTCAGGTAAGAAACTAATTTCATAAAATGAATATTTTTATAGGTTTGCAAGGTAAATTATTTAGCATGATGAAATGAAGGTGCTGGTTTTAAAAAACCTATAAAAACATTGGATATTTTTATGCTGAGATATTTAGGAAAAAAGAGACAAAATTTCCACAATCGAAATAAAAAATTTTATTTTAGTTAAAAAAATAAATTATCAACTTATAGAAATAGCTTAACAAAAAAAATTGAACGCTTTTCGCTTATTTTTGCAGAAGAAATGAAAGCGTATGAAATTCGAAAAAATTCACAACAAGGGACAGGCGCAATTATTCAAAAATCAATATTTGGAGTATCTTACAAAGACTCATCCTTTGGTAATATGGGGAATGTATTTACCTCTAATTATTCTGTTGCCTTATTATTCTGTCCAAAATCTGGGATTTTCTGCATTAAAAATAATTTTACTTTTTTTAGGAGGTATGTTTTTCTGGACATTTTTTGAATACCTGATGCATCGTTTTATTTTCCATTGGGCAAGCGACAATCCCCGTGCTCAAAGGATTACTTATGTTATGCATGGCAATCATCATGAATTTCCACGCGATAAGCAACGTCTTTTTATGCCTCCTGTTCCCAGCCTTATCATTGCTTTCTTCATTTTTTTATTGATGTATGCTTTAATGGAAGTAAATGCAATGGCGTTCTTCCCTGGATTTATGCTTGGATATTTAATTTATGGAAGTATGCATTATGCTATTCATGCATGGAATCCACCTTTCAAATGGATGAAACCTGTTTGGCGCAATCATCATTTGCACCATTATAAAAGCGAGGAAAAAGGTTTTGGTGTAAGTACACACATTTGGGATGTTATTTTCGGGACTTCTTTTGATTTAAAACATGAAAAAGAAAATAAGGAAGCGGTCCAAAAGTTAATGTACGAAAAAAAAGCGTCCTGACATTACCATTTTTCTTCATCGCTTTCATTATATTTTTGGCTGAAATCTTTTCTGCTTTCTATTTTTTGCAATTGTCTTTTTATTATCATATCGGCCAAAACAGAGGCTGAATCTTCGTTTCTATTTTCTTCCAGATAATAGCGGATCTTTTTTTCATCCACATCAATACGATATAATAATTGTAACAAGGCATGAAAATCTTTATTGATCAATTCGTTGATTAAGTCAATTAATTGTACACGAATTTTTTCTACCTTATCCTTTTCAATTAAATTGGAAATTGAAAAGATCTTTTCAGGAATTGAGGATTGATTATCTGATTGCATTACTAATTACGAATTTACAGAGGTTCTTTTTATATGAAAGCGAATGCACGCACTGGTTAGGGATACTTTTCTAAAACCCCCAATCCAAACAAAGCAAAATCATATTTCACCGGATCATTTTTGTCCATTATCCTTAATTGTTGAGTTAATTCAATTGCTGCCAGCCAATCTGTTTGTTTTCTTTTTAATAAATTGAAATGCTTTGCAACTCTGGCTACATGCACATCTACAGGACAGATCAATTGTGAAGGAGAGATTTTTTCCCAGATTCCAAAGTCAACGCCTTTATCATCATTTCGCACCATCCATCTTAAATACATATTCAACCTTTTGCAACTTGAATTTCTTTGTGGCGATGCGATATGTTTTCTTGTTCTTTGGGGTACATCTTCCAAAGAAAAAAAATATTGATAAAAATAGTTTAGAGATTCTTCTATTATATGTGAATTGTTGGCTTGTTGAATTGTTGCCTTATTGAAAAATGCACTTTCTAAAGATTTATATTTTGAATAATGAAATTTAAGAAATGAAATAAAATACAAAAGATCAGTATCATTAAAAGTGCGGTGAGAAAACTTTTCTAATCTCTTTAGATCATTGTCGTTATGATTGACACAAAAATCATGAGGCGAATTATCCATCAATTGCATTAATAATTTGCATTTATTAATGATCGTTTTTCGAATTCCCCAGGCAAATATGGCTGCGAAAAAACCTGCGATTTCTATATCCTGTTTTTTAGAAAATGAATGTGGAATACAAACCGGGTCGTCTGCGATGAAAGAAGGATTATTAAATTCAATTACTTTTCTATCGAGGAATTTTTTAAGGTCGGTTATAGTCTTCTTTTCCACTCTTTGGGATTTCTTTAGTGATGAAATATAGCAATGATTTGAATGTTTAAATTTGAAATCCTGTAAATTACATTGTAAGGAAATATTCTCATTCTTGCACTTCTTATGTTTTTGTAAACAAATGATGAGGCTTTAGGATTCTGATTTATTGATTCAATTTTAATACGCAAGATCCCGCGAAATTTTTTTTCTAATCCTGGTTGTTCCCCCTGATACCATAAATAAGCTTTTAAGGCTTCAGTTCTGGCTTCCGGAGAAAATGAAATAATATATCCTTCCATCAATCTCTCATTTCTTTTAGAACTTCGTCCCATGGTATGAGTATCTCAGGATTCTTTTCAATTCTTTCAATTCTTTTATCAATCTCTTCTTCAAATCCCTTTCTCGTCATTTCTTTTCCTAAAAAATCATCATCAATACTTTCCCATAAGTCCAATACGAGCTCATATCTTTCTGAGACAGGCAAGTTCAAAAGTTCTTCTTTAGTGTATGCCATAAGTCTTCTTTTTTACAAGTTATAAAAAAAATTACACAGAAAAAGGAAATTTATTAACCACCTCTTCAGATGGAGGCCGTCAGACAGGTTACCCAATTGCTTTCTTCAAATCATCAATCAGGTCTCCGGCATCTTCTATTCCTACACTTAATCTCATTAATGAATCAACGAGCCCGTTTTTCAATCTTTCTTCCGGGGGAATACTTGCGTGAGTCATTGTAGCCGGATGTCCGATAAGGCTTTCAACACCGCCGAGGCTTTCTGCCAGGGAAAAAAGTTTGGTAGATGAAAGAACTTTTTTTGCTGCTTCCATGCTATCATCTTTCAATGTGAAACTCATCATTCCACCATACCCGCGCATTTGTTTTTTTGCAATGTTGTGATTGGGATGATCTTCAAATCCGCACCAATATACTTTATCTACTTTAGGATTATTTCTGAGCCAATGTGCAATTTTTTCTCCATTCTCACAATGACGTTGCATGCGCACGTGAAGTGTTTTTAATCCTCTTAATATTAAAAAACAATCCTGCGGTCCCGGTACGGCTCCACAACTATTTTGTATAAATGCCAATTGATCTTTTAATTTTTCATCATTTACAATAATGCAACCATGCACCGAATCACTATGTCCGCCAATATATTTTGTGGCAGAATGTACCACGATATCTGCTCCCAGATCCAAAGGATTTTGTAAATACGGAGAAGCAAAAGTATTATCCACACAAAGCAGCACATGATTCTTTCTAGCAATAGCAGCTACAGCAGCAATGTCTGTAATATTCATCATTGGATTGGTGGGAGTTTCTGTCCAAATGAGCTTTGTATTTTTATTAATGAACTTAGAAACTTCATTGGCATCCTGCATATTTATAAAATGAAATTTTACTCCATACTTTTCAAATATTTTCGTGAATAGACGATACGTGCCCCCATACATATCATTGGCTGCAATTACTTCATCTCCGGGATTTAATAATTTTATTACTGCATCCGCAGCAGCGGAGCCACTTGCAAAACACAAACCGAATTTTCCGTTTTCAACTATCGCCAGTGCATTCTGTAATGCATGCCTGGTGGGGTTTTGAGTTCTTGCATATTCATATCCTTTGTGCACGCCCGGACTTTCCTGAACAAAAGTAGAGGTTTGATATATTGGAGTCATAATAGCTCCTGTGCAAGGATCCGGTTCTGAGCCGGCATGTATAAACTTAGTTTCTTGTTTCAAAATATTTTTATTTTATAAGTTAGAAAGAAAGTACAGGCATTATGCACGCAGCCTAAGGTATCAACGGCTTATCTAAAAACACAATTGGTAAAGTAGTTTTTACATCAGCCCAATACATGCTCATGCTGGCTCCGGATAGTGATTTCTCAAAAACTATCGTCATATCTTCTGTTGGCCCATTTTTTATTACCGGCAAATCCATGCGTACGACATCTTTAGTAGAATCGTATCTAAAACTTCCCCAGGTATCGGTTTCTTTATTCACTATTAAAGTCCATTTATCAGGATAGGGAATTGCGTATAGAGTGTAACGACCTTTTTTAATTTTTGTATTATTGATCTTTACATCTTTATAAAAATCTATTTCGGTAGCTTCATTCGCACCCAATCGCCATACCTCACCATAATTCTGTAATCCGCCGAAGATTTTTCTACCATCCACCTGAGGCCTGCTGTATATGACTCTCATTACCAAAGGCTCTGATATTTTATTTTGAATTTTCAGGATTGGATAATTTACCGGGTAATAGCTCATATCCAATGGTGACTTGTCGAGAGGCGGTATTATTGGACCATTCATTTGACCAAAAGCTGAAAAAGAAATCAAAAATAGAACAACAACAACATAGCGTTTCATATAATCTTTTTGTGCAAATATAAATGGATTCAATCAGCCAGTAAGTTTCTTAACTTTTCTAAAGTATAAGCTTTAAGCTCGGGGAAAAAATCAATAAAGCAATTTTTAAGTTGCCAATAATTTTCATTAAAAATTTTGAATGCAATCTCCGATTCAGATAAATAGGCGGCTCTGCGCACAAGGCCTCCAAAGCTTTTGTATATCCCTTCTTTTAGGCGGTAATTGTAAAGCCAGTTTTGTGATTTCATATAAGGAAACATTCTTTGAAAGGCTAACGGGAAATAAGCAATATTTTGATCAAGCATTTGATAAGTTACTTTTGTGAAATTTTCAAGACCCTGGTATTCTTCAAATTGTTTATGATCCAGAGCTAAAAAATGATCATACACAATATCCACAAAAGCGCCTGAATACAAACGGTATTGTGGCCTGAAAAATTCTTTGGCTTTGGCAGTTTCCGGATGAAAATCCGTAAAATTATCAATAAGACGGTGCAAATGAATCCCTTTTTGAATAGGCAAAGGATACTCCAATTTTGTTTTTCCTTTTACAAAATCACTGATCATATTTCCAGTTAAAATTTCCGGATCATTAAATGATAAAAACGCATGTGCCAACAAATTCATTTGCAAAATAACATTATATTATGCTAAGGAGTTGTTACGGAATAAGGTTTACACTTTAGGTTTGATTATATAATTCCATTCCCCGTGAAAATCATCTTTAATCATATTGACTTTTGCTAACGCTTCATCCGATATTTTTATCCCCTTTTCATACACAACTGAA
>DATKQQ010000298.1:0-3238 GCA_035532615.1 Hanamia sp. | reverse complement strand
GCCCTATTATTAAATTATTCCAGCCTAAAGTAGCTTTCAGATAAACGGCAAAAATTCTTTTTTGAACCATTGGGTCAGGATAAGCATATCGGTTGTAATTTAGCTTTTCAGTTTCGGCTTCGCTGAGGTTGAATTTTAGAGAGGACATATTTTGTTTCTTTGTAATTAACAAAATTGCCGCTCTTTTCTAATTTAACAATTCACGGTTTTGCCTCTTGCGAAGTATAAAAAGCAATAAAGCATTAAACTTTCAGTTTTCGTTTTAGTCCATTACTTTTCAGTTTTCAAAAATATCCTTTCAATCCTTTTCAAAAGAATATAAATGCCGTTGTCTAATCAGTTAAAGAATCAGCACCTGCTTTGGCGGGCCGCTTTTGGCCCGATGGCCGAGAATATAAACCAAATCGGCGACATCTCACAAAAAAAATTGTATCATATTTTAGTAAAAACATCTTCCAAAAAACCAGATCCTTTGAATGTGGCAAGCAGCGCTTTCGATGGGCTTGTAAAAGGAATTCAGGATTTAGGCAGAATGCAAAAGCTGACAAAAGACCAAAAGAAAGAATTACGAAAACAATCTGTTGATGACATTAAAAATCTAAATCTTACCTGGCTTAATGAAATGATTAATAGTGAAGCGCAACTTCGCGAGAAGATGAGTCTTTTCTGGCATGGACATTTTGCCTGCAGAGTAATCAATATTTATTTCCAACAACAACTCTTGAATGTAATTCGAGAAAATGCCCTGGGTAATTTTGGAGATTTGCTTCGGGAAGTAAGCAAAAGTCCCGCTATGCTGTCTTTCCTCAATAATCAGCAAAATAAGAAACAACATCCCAATGAAAACTTTGCCCGCGAAGTGATGGAGCTTTTCACTATGGGCCGGGGAAATTATACGGAAAAAGATGTAAGAGAAGGTGCCAGAGCCTATACAGGATGGGGGTTTAACCTTGGAGGAGAATTTGTGGAAAGGCCTTTCCTACATGATACCGGCACTAAAACTTTTTTGGGCAAAACAGGAAATTTTGATGGCGATGATGTTATTGATATAATCCTTGAGCAAAAGGCAACTGCGAAATTCATTACCACCAAAATTTATAAATATTTTGTAAACGAAGATATTGATAACGACAAAATAGAATTGCTGGCAGATGGGTTTTATCAAGGCAATTATAATATTGGGAAATTAATGAATGAAATTTTTAAAAGTGATTGGTTTTATGGGGAAAAAAATATAGGCGTCAGAATAAAATCGCCGGTAGAACTAATGGTAGGTATGAGAAGATTGATACCCATGGAATTAGAAAAGCCGGAAACACAATTGTTATTTCAACGTGTCCTGGGTCAGGTCTTATTTTATCCTCCCAATGTTGCTGGATGGCCTGGAGGAAAAAGTTGGATAGACAGCAGCTCATTAATGTTGAGAATGCGCCTTCCACAAATCTTTACTGACGCAGATGAATTTTCAGTAAAGCCAAAAGATGACGATGATCAAATGATGGGGAGGGAAGGTGTAGATAAAAGACCCAGGAAAAATCAGCTCCAGGTAACAGTTGATTGGGATTCGGTAGTGAAAGTTTTTAATGACACACCAAGAGAAATTCTGATGCAAAAGGTGAATGATTTTGTATTGCAAACAAAAGATTCTATCAATCCGAATGTATTGAAAAAATATATTGACAACACATCAAGAGACGCTTTTATAAAATCAGCAATGGTAGAATTAATGAGTACACCAGAGTACCAGTTGTGTTAATAAACGTAACCTGATGAAAAAATAAAATTTTATTTTATGCTTTTTAAACGTAAAGAATTTTTACAAATCGGTTCCTTAGCCACTGCATCTTTGATGATGCCAAAATTTTTGAAAGCTTTAGAAAAAAAAGATTCTGTACCTCCGGGAAATAAAGTATTGGTCGTACTGCAATTCAGTGGTGGCAACGATGGTTTGAACACAGTAATTCCTATAAGAAATGATATTTATTACAAAGTGCGGCCAAAACTGGGAATTCAAAAAAACCAGGCGCTTCAATTGACTGATGAAGCCGGGCTTAATCCTGCGTTGCCTTTTTTTAAAGAGCTTTTTGATGAAGGAAGCATGGGGATCATGAATAATGTAGGTTATCCGAATCCAAATCTTTCACATTTCCGCAGTATGGATATCTGGCAAAGCGCCAGCGACAGTAACCAATATGTAACTACCGGATGGCTTGGGCGATACCTGGATGCACAATGCAGCGGATGTGGAAAGCCTACACAAGCGCTTGAGATCGATGATGTCTTAAGTCTCTCATTAAAAGGAGAAAATATAAAGGGGCTTGCGTTAAGAGATCCTAAAAAATTATTTGAAACAAGTAATGAAAGATTTTTCAGAGAAATAAATGCAAGCCATGAACATGAAGAAGCCACGGCAGACTATCTCTATAAAATATTGAGTGAAACATTAAGCAGCGCCGGTTATATTTACGAACAAAGCAGAAAGAACCCTTCTTTACAAACTTACCCGTCAACTGAATTGGGAAGGAATTTAAAAATAATTTCTTCCCTTATTTTAAGCGATATCAATACTAAAGTTTATTACGTAAGCCTGGGAAGTTTCGACACACACGTAAACCAGGCAGATCAACAAAAAAGGTTATTTATAGAATTGAATGACGCTGTCACTGCTTTTGTAAAAGACTTAAAAAGCAGCAATCATTTCCAGGATGTAACGATTATGACGTTTAGCGAATTTGGGAGAAGAGTTGCCCAAAACGCAAGTGGAGGAACGGATCACGGAACTGCTAACTGTATGTTTTTTATTGGTGGTGGATTAAAAGAAAAAGGATTACTAAACTCTATGTCAGATTTGAGTGACCTCGACCAGGGTAATTTGAAATATTTAGTTGATTTTAAAAGCGTTTATGCTACCATGTTACATAACTGGCTGGATGCCGATGATGAAAAGATCCTTGGGAATAAATACGAGATTATGGATTTTGTTTAACGAGTTTCAGGAATTGTATAAGTAGTTTCTGCAAGAAAACTCTCTAACTCAATATTGGCAATAGTTTTGGCCTAAAATTAGTTATGAACATTTGTGCGTAAGTGTTTATTTTACTGCATTTCAGTATAATTTTTGCTCATTATTGGTAGCTAAAACATCAATTATGCGCCAGAGATTCGAGCAACAAATGAATTTAAGAACCGTAGCCATTTCGGAGGTAAAGTTTCCATTAAAGAGCCGTGATGAACTACC
>DATKQQ010000297.1:0-3612 GCA_035532615.1 Hanamia sp. | reverse complement strand
TATTATTTAACCAAACTTGGAAAAGAAATTATTGCCTGCTCACAAAAAGTAATCAATATGGTTATGATACCTCAATTATCAAGTGCTGCATAATCTATTTTGACAGGAAATGCAACAATTTAAATTTTAAGGTACTAATTGTTGCGTGATCTGTAAGGCTATCTCTTTTAATTGTTCATGACTTAACTCATTATTTCTGCAACTACATGTTGCATGAAATACAGGATTTTTGATTTTAGTATTCCGGGAAGAATATTCTTGTAAATATTTTGTAAATTCTTCTTTTGATATTTCAGTTTTATCCTGAAGGTTTCCGAAGTTTTCAAAATAAACAAGTCCTGCCTTCCCTTGCTTTACTTTCTTCTCATTATAGTTCACTGCATTAAAGCGGCTGCCTGCGGCGGCCATTATTTTAAAGATGGCACTGTTCATTTTTAGAATAATTCTTTTCCAAGTAGTTCACTGATCTCGTTTTTGTTCAAAAAAAGGAGTAGCAAAAATCCAAATCATATTTCCTTATTTCGGTTCTTGAGAGAAAAGAAATTAACAGGTCAATATTTATTCGACGATCTTCAAGGCCTTAAGTATGACTTCAATTTTTTTCACAATCAGTAAAGATTCTGCGCCCAACACTCGCGTTTGTACAAGCAGGTCGAAAGTGCTAACAATCAGCATTGGTGCATGTTTCAGCAGTAGTCCGGGCAGAAACATCTTGATTTAGCAATAGTAACAATGGAGTTTTAATTATAAATTTGGCAACGGTTCCCGCAGAAAGTAATTCAATTTTCCCGCCTACAAAAAGCCGTATCATAAGGTGCAAAAGGGCAGACCGTTCCTAACCTGCTGGGTAGTAAAAACAAGCGGGTTATTTCCTCTTTTTCTTTTTGGGTGTAATGTTACTTCCGACCTTACCTGCCGGAATGTTCGGGGTAAGTTTGAAATTTAGGTTTTTTACATAATCTATTTCATGTAAGGAAGGAATACGAAAGGACATGCAAGTAGTACCTTTATAATTAGTAATTGATAAATCACCAAGACCAATTATATCCATACCAATAAGCACTTCACATCCACCACTCAATGCAGTTGCCCCCGTTACGGTAACATCTTTAACCGTTATGCCGGTTGGCAATACTACATCTATTATATAAGTATTTTGAACAGCAAGACCATTTGCAGTATTAACATTAGACATCCCAGTAGGAACTAAGCCCAAAGACTTTACAACATTATCGGTTATGACAGTTGCGGTTGCACCCGTATCCCAAATTGCTTTGACTTGAAAGGTATTTGTTGTGTTTGGGACTACCACATTAACTAACGATACAAGTTGATTAAGTATCCCAGCATTTGATTTAATGGTAAAAGCTGTAGGCTGCATTGTGAGAATATTTTTCTATAACGCAGCCTGTTTGAAAATTACCTGAGAGTGAAAAGTCTGAGTATGACTTAATGTGCCAGGAAGGCAATGCTGAATTAGAAATGTGCCTAACTCATATTTTGAAGTAGATTCATCATAAGCCGTCTGCTTAGTGTCATATACGCCTACAACTTTTTGGTCTTTAATTACCAAAAACTTATTTAGATGCTTTTTCACAAGCTCTTCTTGATGGTCTAAATAATATTGAAATTCCTTCTTTAACATAATTTGGATTGCAAAGATAACTTAATACACTGACAGATTTAAGTCTAAATTACCTAATTTTTTATTAAAGTACAGAATTATACCATAATAATAGCAACACTCATCTATTTTTTTACATTACATTGATTTTCAATGAGCTTATTGCTCTACAAAGCACACACATTTACAGAATGACACCTTCCAAAACACTCGTCACAATTAAAACCATTTTGTTATCCAAATCCGCCAGCACCTTACATTGGGTTTAGCAATAGGACGTGCATTTCATCAGCTTTTGTGTTTCTATCATCGGTAGCGCGGGCTGAAATTTCTTTGTTCAACTTTTTGTTCAAAGTTTTATCTTTGGTAATTCTATTGGACGTTCGGGCGGAAGAATATATAACTCCCTGCCAAGGCTCCGAACGTTTATGCAAAATCATTATTCACCCGCCTAAGCTTCTCCATTTTCCTTTCTTCTTCATTTATTAAATAATGCTTGAGTGTAATAACAGTAGAAGTATGACCGGCCATCTTTGCGGCCGCTTCTGCATCCAGGATATCGGAAGTCTCATCTAAATTCAAATGCTTCAGAGAATAAAAATCAATATCAATTCCAAGCCCTTCCTTTACATATTCCCTCCATCTGTTGCTCATGTGCTTTGGAGTGGTTTTTCTTCGTCCTGGCTTGAAGTTCGAGCTGAAAATATAATCGCCTGGTGAAGATCCTTTTAATTGTTCATTCCAAAAGTCTAATGCAATATTTTTTATAGCTCTTAACTCTTCTCTTTGTTGGCTTCCTTTTTTAATCAGCAATTTGAAAAACTGTTTATCCAGATTCACATCCGCAACCTTCAATCTTACCAACTCCGTTTTCCTACTCCCGGAATGAAAAAATATTTGCATAAAACGACGATAGTCTGGATCAACTTCTTTAAGGTGCTGATCAACTCTCAACCTCTCTTCCGTCGTGAGAACACTCTTAATCCTTAAAATTATCTTTTCCTTTGGAATGTCCTTAACCGGATTCGTTTCTACAGCGTCCTGCTCTAAAAGTTTTTTATAAAGCATCATCAAATAAGCCCGGGCATTATTAAAGCTGTAAGCACTCCAACTTTTTTTGTACTCTCCGATCATTTCAAGCATCTGACGTAAATGACGTCTTTTCACATCCTGAATTTCCATCCTCTCAATGCCAGCCTTTTTTGCAGCAATCTCGATAAATCTAATTAGGCTTCTGACATCAACCAAGGTCATGGCTTCTAACTTCAGGAGACGATAAGCTTTCCACAAAGCATCAATGAAGCTCGTTCTATGGTCAATACCGCTCGTGATTTCAATAAAAAATTTCCCCGTGATCGGATTGTATCCCTTCTCTCTTAATTGGTATAGTTCGTTCTCTATAAGCTGAGTGGTAGCTTGACGTCGCTCATTGAGCGTCTTAAGCCGGTTCATGCCTTTAACCAGGACAAACTTTCGTTTCTTTAACGCATTGTCGTAAAAGTAATATTGAATATGCCAATTTCTGGCCATAGCTGAAACCTTGCAGGTTTTCCAGTCTTTCGGTGTTACGGTGAGTTCGCTGCAATTGCAGCCATTGGACAAATTTATCATAATA
The DNA here is from genome assembly GCA_035532615.1 of Hanamia sp. Lineage (GTDB taxonomy): Bacteria > Bacteroidota > Bacteroidia > Chitinophagales > Chitinophagaceae > Ginsengibacter. Next base: position 373 of record DATKQQ010000297.1, on the reverse strand, counting down.
GCTTTTTTACTAACGATTTTACTAACGTTTAAAAAAGCTACAGCGTAAGAAAGACTTTAAAAACCAATGGAAGCCTTAACAGGTAAGTCTTTCCCCAATTTAACGCGAGATACTGTCATAGCTCTTGAGTTTAGCGCAAGCTTTGTAGCAAAGGTTTTGTGCGTCAGCCATGCTTGCGCTTGTTAATAAGAAAATCCTATATCCAAAAGCCTTACTTTTGTTTTCGTTTATGCTTAACCCACATTGCAGCTATCCAGACATAAGTAGGCGTTGTTGTTGAGTTTCAATTTTTTTTAGTTCCGGTTTGTGTACTACAGATTTTCGTTTTGTAAAAGGTTTGTATTTGCTTTTTAGGATATCGTAAATGGCTTTT
>DATKQQ010000296.1:0-2884 GCA_035532615.1 Hanamia sp. | reverse complement strand
CGTCATTTTAACGTTGGTATTATTAGGTCAACTTTTAGAAGCCCGTGCACATGGAAGAACCAATAGTGCTATCAAAGAATTATTAAAACTGGCTCCTAACAAGGCAACAAAAATTATTGATGGCAAGGAGCAGGTAGTATCAATAGACAATATTATCAAAGGGGATTTATTACGCGTAAAACCGGGAGAAAAAATCCCTGTTGATGGAAGTATAAAAGAAGGGGAAGCGAACGTTGACGAATCAATGATTAGCGGGGAACCAATTCCCCTGGACAAGAAAACCGGAGATGCTGTAAGCTCCGGTACCATTAATGGAAACAAATCGTTTGTGATGATCGCCGAAAAAGTGGGCTCTGAAACCCTGCTGGCCAAAATTATTGAAATGGTAAATTCAGCAAGTCGTTCCAAAGCGCCTATTCAAAAAATTGCTGATAAAATTTCAGGTTATTTTGTCCCCATTGTTGTTGGCATTTCAATCATCACTTTTATTATTTGGGCAATTTTTGGTCCGCAGCCTTCTTATGTGTTTGCATTCGTAAATGCCATTGCTGTTTTGATAATTGCCTGTCCCTGTGCATTGGGCCTGGCCACTCCCATGTCGGTAATGGTAGGCGTAGGAAAAGGCGCTAAGTCAGGAGTGCTCATTAAAGATGCAGAAGCGCTTGAAAAAATGAATGACATTGACATCGTAATAATAGATAAAACAGGAACACTTACAGAAGGAAAACCATCAGTTGAAAAAGTAATCAGCTCTAATAATAAATATCCGGAAGATGATATCCTGCAAAAAATAATTTCGCTGAACAGCAGCAGCGAACATCCGCTGGCGCAGGCAACTTTACGTTATGGAGAAGAAAAGAAAATTGCTGTAAAACCGGTTTCAAAGTTTGAAGCGGTAACAGGAAAAGGAGTGATTGCTATTCTTGATGGTGCATCATTGGCATTGGGCAACGAAAAATTAATGGAACAGGTGAAAGCAGCCATTGCACCCGATTTGGAGAAGCAGGTGAAAGCCGAACAAAAACTGGGTAAAACGGTTTCCTATTTATCAGAAGGAAATGCAGCAATTGGTTTTGTCGTGATCTCAGATAAAATAAAAGCATCAAGCCAGGAAGCCATTCGTAAATTACAGGAAGAAGGTTTGAAGGTAATTATGTTTACCGGCGACAACGAAGACACGGCAAAGGCAGTAAGTGATGCGTTGCATTTGGATGGATACAGAGCCCAGATGATGCCTGAAGATAAATTGAATGAGATAAAACGCATGCAATCGGAAGGAAAGAAAGTAGCCATGGCGGGTGATGGTATTAATGATGCTCCGGCTTTATCACAAGCTGATATTGGGATTGCCATGGGCACCGGAACAGATGTTGCCATTGAAAGTGCCTCTATCACCTTAGTAAAAGGAGATCTGAATGGTGTTGCAAAAGCACGACTCCTGAGCCACAAAGTAATGAGGAACATTAAACAAAATCTCTTCTTCGCCCTTGGTTACAATACGATAGGAATTCCAATTGCAGCGGGTGTTTTGTATTCGTTTTTCGGACTATTACTTTCTCCTATGATCGCAGCACTAGCCATGAGTTTCAGCTCCGTTTCAGTTATTACTAACGCGCTTAGATTAAGAAAAACAAAATTATAAAGCAAAATGAATCAAAGAGGTAGGCTATCATGTTTTGATTTTTTAACAACAGGAACATTTGTATTATCCTGGTACGTGAGTAGATTTATCCTGACGCTATGGATTATTTATGACGCGATAGGATTGCCTGTTTACACTGGCAATAAATACAGGAATAACAGCAAGTAATTTGGGAAAAACATTTTTTTCTTATCCGACCAATGCTTCTGATATGGCTTATATGTTATAACATCTAAAAAATAACAAGCGGATTTTTCACAGGTATAAATAGATAAAATAAAAATAGCTGTTATTTGTTTGTTTGCTGCGAAGCAAGATTTGCATAGCACACTCATGTCAATCCCCTTTTTTTCATCAAATAACATTTTCAAAAAATGAATATCCTCAAAGTATCGTTTAAAAATAAAAATGACGAACTTCTTGCCGGACGTTTAGAACTTCCGAAAAATCGCCAACCACATAACTTTGTCCTATTTGCACACTGCTTTACCTGCAACAAAAATTTGAATGCCGTTAGAAATATAGGGAGGGCTCTCACCAATGCAGGCTTTGGAGTGCTTCGTTTTGACTTTACAGGGCTGGGCGAAAGCGATGGTGATTTTGAAAACACCAACTTTTCAGGAAACGTGGACGACTTGGTAGTTGCAGCAGCATACTTAAAAGAAAATTACCTGGCACCCTCATTATTAATCGGGCATTCGCTGGGTGGTGCCGCAGTTATATTTGCCGCAACACAAATTCCATCTGTAAAAGCAGTTACGGTTATCAACTCGCCCAGCAATCCTTCGCACATTATGCACCTGCTGAAAAGCCGCGCCCAGGAAATCATCAAAAACGGGAAGGCCGTGGTGAACCTGGCAGGAAGAGACTTCACTATTAAAAAACAATTTTTGGACGACCTGGAAAACAAACCGCTTACCGAAGTAGTAAACAAATTTAGGAAAGCGCTGCTTATACTTCATTCTCCTCAAGACACCACAGTAGGAATAAAGAACGCGGAAGAAATATTCAAAGCCGCCCGGCATCCAAAAAGTTTTGTATCTCTTGACGGCGCCGATCATTTACTTTCCAAAAAAGAAGATTCGCAGTATGTGGGAAATGTTATTGCGGGATGGGCTACCAGGTATGTTGATATTCCGGCAGAGAACGAATTGTTATCCGGAAGTGATGTAGTGGCTAGTTTAGATATGGAAGAAAAATTTACTACACATTTGAAGTCAGGTGACCACTATTTTATCGCTG